>JBFRWL010000057.1:0-7628 GCA_051439565.1 Prochloraceae cyanobacterium | reverse complement strand
CAATAGATGTAACTTAAACTAAAGTTAGTCGTTTTATTCGCCAAATCTCATGCTTGAAAGTAAGAGCAAACACAAATCTAGTCCCATGGATAGTTTATTCAACCGACGTCGGATTCTAGTTAACCTTGATGCCTTCCAGGACATACTCGTCATTATTCTGATGGTTGCCCTGCTGGTACACATGTCATTGCTGTTATTTGAAATTTTTCTGCACTTACGGGATAATCCTGAGTTCCAGCAGATCGCAGACGAAATGCTGCAAGTATTAATTTTAATCGAGATTTTTCGACTGATGGCAGTCTACTTAGAGACTCACCACATACCGATAAGAGAAGGTGTAGAAGTAACTCTTATCTCCGTGCTTAGGGAAGTTATAGCTGTAGGTATTTTGCACATAGATTGGCCGGTTGTTGCCAGTATTTGCGGCTTTGTGCTAGTGGCAGGGATTCTTTTGTATCTAGATTCTCTTGCTAAGGTAAAGGCGGCAGAACACGGTCAGGACGATCATCACTAACAATCTTAATCAATAAGAAAGGCAGAAGGCAGAGGGCAGAGAGCAGAAGGTTTACCTTCTGACAAAGGCACGAGCCTTCTGGCGATCAAAGAGAGCAAGGGTCTAAATCCCTCACCAGAATCTTCGATTTGGAGGATGAAATCTCCAGCTAGAAGGCAAGCAAAACGATTAGTTATGTGCTCGCTACTCCAGCTAGAGAGCTGTTGAATTTTATCGCAGTTTCTGCTTGATAAACCCTACAACCTGAGCTAATTGTTTCTTGAGAGTAATAATCTCTGTTTCCATTTTGGCAATTTTGGCATTAAGTTTCTGAATTTGAGCAGCCGTATCACCAGAGTCAGGAACTGATGCAGGTACTCTGTCCTTCGCTTTGATATTTGCTTCCTTAATACCTTGCATTAGCTGCTCTTTTTCAAAAGGCTTTTCCACAAAAGCAAAAGATTTAAAGGGTTCAGAGATTTTCTCTGTTACTTCTTCTTTACGCCCAGACATTATCAATAAAGGTATTCTCTGAAGTTGTGGTTGCTTTTGAATTTCTTGATAGACTTCCCAACCACTCATTTTAGGCAGCAGAAAATCCAACATAATTAAATTAGGATTCTCGCTGCGAATCTTATTGAGTCCTTCTAAACCGTCTTTAGCCTCAATAATTTCGTAGTTGCCTTCAGGCAACATATCTCTGACGCGTAGTCTGATGACTCTACTGTCATCAATAACTAGGATCTTGTGATTTGGCACGACTAACTCCTTAAAGGGGCAACCATTTCTAGCTCTAGCCTCAAGATTAAAACAGACTCTAGCTTTAAATTCATTTTATTGGACTTCAAACGCTTTAAATTGGACAGTATGACCCTCAATCCCAGCTATATAGATGGCTACAGAAATTAATCAATCCGATCAAATTGAGTCAGTTACTCGCCAATGGCGCAAGGAAATTACTACACTTCCTTCCTGGCTAAAACGCCCTATTGGCAAAGCTAGCGAACTCTCAACCGTACAGCGAATTATTAAACAGCGTCAAATTCATACCATTTGCGAGGAAGGACGCTGTCCGAATCGAGCCGAATGTTATGCGCAAAAAACTGCTACTTTTTTGTTGATGGGTCCAACCTGCACTCGCGCCTGTGCCTTTTGTCAGGTGGATAAAGGTCACGCGCCTATGGCTTTAGATCCAGAAGAACCACAAAAGGTGGCTGAGGCAGTGAGTTTGTTAAGTTTGCGCTACGTGGTGCTCACTTCTGTAGCTAGAGACGATCTTGCCGATGGAGGGGCAGGTTGCTTTGTTCGGGTAATCTCAACGATTCGTCAGAGGAACCCGCAAACTCAGATTGAGGTCTTGACACCGGACTTTTTTAGTGGTTTAGGAGGAGAAGCAGAACAAAAGAAACGAGTGGCAACAGTAGTAGCGGCTCAGCCTGCTTGTTACAATCACAATCTAGAAACAGTAAAACGACTGCAAGGACCTGTAAGACGAGGTGCAAAGTACGATCGCTCCCTGAAGGTCTTGAGTTGGGTTAAAGAACTAGCTCCCGATATTCCCACTAAATCTGGTCTAATGTTAGGGCTGGGAGAAACAGAAGCAGAAGCGATCGAAACCATGAAAGATTTGCGCTCAGTAGGTTGCGATCGCCTCACCATCGGTCAATACCTGCGTCCGTCCCTAGCACACCTGCCAGTGGAAAAATATTGGACACCAGCAGAATTTGAACAATTAGGAGCGATCGCCCGTTCTCTGGGATTTTCTCACGTTCGTTCTGGTCCTTTAGTTCGTAGTTCCTACCACGCCGGTGAGTCTGAGCTTTGATCGAGAGGGAGACAAGGGGGAGAATAACAAATAAATGTTAAATTAATTTTGCACAGGCACTTATAGCCTCTAAAACTCAATCAAAAAACAACAATGCTTGACTTTCTCAATCCTTTGTTAGATCGCCACCCAGAACGAGTTAAAGCTAACGTAGAAATCTATACTTGGCAAACCTGTCCTTACTGCATCCGCGCTAAATTACTTTTGTGGTGGAAAGGGGTAAATTACACTGAATATAAAATCGACGGCGATCAAGAAGCTAGAAATCAAATGGCTGAACGCGCCAAAGGACAACGCACTGTACCCCAGATTTTCATTAATAACCAGCACGTAGGCGGCTGCGATGATTTATACAGCCTAGACGGAAAAGGTCAATTAGACCAGCTTCTAGCCCAACCAGCTACTTAATAGCCTTGGTAAAGAAAATATCTCTACTAGAAATCGATCAAGCTGCTTATCTAGTCCACAAGCAGTGGATGAATCGTGCTTTGCAACTTGCTCGAGAAGCAGGAGATGCAGGAGATGTTCCCGTGGGTGCTGTTGTAGTCGATCGCGCCGGTAATTTAGTTGCCGAAGCATCCAATCGCAAAGAAAGGGACAAAGACCCTACTGCTCACGCAGAAATTCTCGCCCTTAGGAAAGCAGGAAAAGCTTGTCAAACCTGGCACTTAGAATACTGCACTCTCTACGTTACTTTAGAACCTTGCCCAATGTGTGCCGGAGCAATTGTCCAAGCTCGAATTGGTTTGTTAGTCTATGGAGCAGACGATCCTAAAACTGGGGCAATTCGCACCGTTGCTAATATCCCAGATAGCTCTACCTCCAATCACCGCTTACCAGTGCTAGCTGGAATTATGGAATCTGCCGCTAGGAAACAGTTACAATTTTGGTTTGCTTGTCAGCGAAAACAAGCTGAATAGTTTATACTTCTGACTCTCGTACAAACCTTCCAAGAAAAGTCTCTGCTTAAACATGACAGCTATACAACTGTCCCTACAGATAGAGAAATTTACTCAAATTAACCCTATTCTAGAATTAGAACTACAAGATTGCTTTGAGTAATTTTTTAGTGTTGTTGAGTTCGGAGGCGCGGCTTTAGTGCTTAATTAAAACAAGCAAGTAGAGAATTTTTTGTAGCCGCGAGTATAGATGCAAGCAAAAACCACTATTAATTCTGGCATTTCGCCTATTTTGGCTAGTTTTCTCTATCCTTTGGGTTGCTACGCTGTTATGCCACTTTACTTCGGTCGCATAGAGGTAAGCGGAAAAGAAAATATTCCTCAGACAGGTCCCGTAATTGTGGCTCCTACTCATCGTTCCCGTTGGGATCCTTTAATCGTATCTTACGCCACTGGTCGTTTGGTCAGCGGACGCCACTTGCGCTTTATGGTAACAACGGATGAATACAACAGACCTTTTCAAGGCTGGTTTATTAGACAGATGGGAGGATTTCCTATTAATACCCAGCGTCCAGATATGAGCAGCCTAAAGCATAGCGTTGAGCTACTTTATCAAAATGAAATGCTAGTTATTTTTCCTGAAGGCGGAATTTTTAGAGACAGCACAGTTAGTACTATTAAGCGCGGCTTAGCTCGCATAGCTCTAGAAGCTGAATTCGAGCAACCAGGTATTGGAGTGAAAATACTACCAATTAGTCTTAGGTATAGCGATCCCTATCCTAGTTGGGGTAGTAAGGTTCGGGTAAAAATTGGCTTTCCTATCAGCGTTGCCAAATATAGCAGTGATTCTCTACGCAAAAGTTCGCAAAAACTTACTGCTACTCTCGAAACGAGACTCAAGGATCTATACGAAGAAAAACAATCAAAAGATTCAATGCTAGTGGCGACGACTGGATAAAAGCACTTTATACCTTTCTCAAGATTCTTCGTTAAGAAAAGTTTTCGGTTGAGATTAAGCAGGGGAGCAGAGGGAAAGAGAAAAGAGCTTATCCGAACAGTATTGACCTCTGAGCTGTGACTCCTGCTAGCCCTCTCCCTGTGTAGTCAACACTAGCTTTCTTAAAAGCTTAGCAGCTTAGTTACTCAGCGTTAGAGAAAAAATGTTTTTCTAACAGTGCTGGAATTTGTTGTGGGACTACTTGGCTATAGCGAGCTTTATCTGGCATCATCACTACGTTAGGACCTTTCTTGCACTGTTTGAGACAGCCAGTTGGCTTAATTCTAACTTTTTCATCTAAACCCCGATCGCGCAAACTCTCCTCTAGTACTTGACATATTGCTTGACCGCCTCTACGCCAGCAACTGGATTTCTTGCAGACTAAGATACTAGCTTTAGATTTCTGGCATTTTGCACTCAGAGGTTGAGGTACAGCACTTTCTAACTTAGAACAATTACCAACAGTCTCAGCAGGAGTTACTTCATAGGCTTTCAATTTAAGTTTGCCAGTTTTGAGACATAATTTCTGTTCGCCACTTATCTGAACCCAACATCCTGAGGTAATTGCTGGGTCAAGATTTTCACGCAGTTCTTTTGGCAACTTAATCCAGTATTCTTGTTCTGAAATAGCAACTCTTAGATATTTAATTTTATAACCGTCTTTAAGGATAAACCCTATTAGCTGTCCAACTACATTAAATTCTAAGACTCTTTTCTTTAACTTAGACATTATCTTTTCCTGCTAATAACAACTTTAACGATCTTCTTTAGAAGTTTCCATATGCCAGCAACGATCTAGCCAGCTGGCTAATTCCTGACGAGAAGCGGTTAAGTGTTTAACTACACTCCACAGTTGAATAGCTTCTTTAGTGCTGTGGAGTTGGACTTGTAAAGGTTTGTTAGTCAGACATTGACAGGATATCTGTAATTCTAGCAAGCGTTGATAAACTTGCCAACGAGCAGCGCTGTTGACTTCAACAACTTGACTAATTTTTGCTTTTGGGTTGGTTAAGCTCATTGATATGTATTTTCACTTAGATTCTAATCTACTCTCACCAGTTTTTAAGACTTAGATTGCCTGTAAACCATCAGAGAATTATTTACTTCTTAGCTCAAGTATACCCTCTAAACAATAATGATTGTCAATAAACTTGTTGCATTTCTCTAAATGATGATATAGAATTTTATTTAATAAAATTTTTTTATAAATTTATGCCCATAATTTCTACACCATGGGCTAAAATTTTTGTTATATTGTATTTGCAATAACTAATGCTTAATGAGAGGGAAATAAAAACATGTCTGCTACACAGGGACTGCTCCGTGCCTTCGGCCAAGTTGAAGAAAATCCAATCTTACTAGAAAAAAATGTTACCGAGCCTGTTTGCGAGGGCTTAAATATTCTTCTGTCAAGTTTCCAAGCCTTATATTTGCAATATCAAAAGCATCATTTTCTAGTAGAAGGCTCTGAATTCTATTCCTTACATCAATACTTCCAAGACAGCTACGAAAAAGTTCAAGGACACGTTCACGATTTAGGAGAGCGCCTCAATGGATTGGGAGGAATTCCCGCAGCTAGCTTCAGCAAGCTAGCTGAGTTGTGCTGCTTCACTCCAGAAGAGGACGGAATGTATGATTGCCGTAGCATGATAGTGCACGATTTAGCTGCTGAGCAAGAAACTATCAAGGTTTTACGTCGTCAAGCTGCTCAGGCTGAAAGTCTAGGCGATCGCGCTACTCGCTATCTTTATGAACAAATTTTACTCGAGACAGAAGAGAGAGCTTACCATCTCAATCACTTCTTAGCTCACGACAGCCTAACCGTAGCTTTTATTGGCAATGGTAGCAACTAGAAAGTTCAGCTAAGCGCAGCTTTAACGATTACTTACAAAAACAAATCAAAGATTGAAAGCAAGCGTCTCTTGAGACCTGCAATGAAAATTGAATCAGCACTTTAAAGTGCCCCTGTTTATACACAATTTTGATAGATTAAGTTTGGGGAAGCTAAACTCTAAGCAAGTTTAGCTTTTGCCAAGCATTTTCTTTGTATATCAAATAGACAAATTCTATATAAAGATAAACCATATAACAATATAGCAGAATCAAGGGACAACAGAAAATCTCCCCCAGTAATTTTTCCCTGCTAATTTAATTTCTCAGCTCGATCGTGTTAGTAGCTTAAAAAGGAAGCCATCAAGCTATAAGATTGATAAAGCACTCTTAGTGCTTGAAACATAGAAGAAAAGGTAGTTTCTCTACCCTTCAACACAAATAGGTTCCCTTACCCGATAGATAATTGGTCAATTTCCTCACCAGAAGGTTGCCAGGAGCGAACCATTTTCTAGCCAGTCGAGTAAGAGAGCAACCTATATTCCTGGCAGAATAATGCCTATTGTCTTTAGTGTGCTAAAGCTGCTACCGCTTGATTAATCTTAGAATTAGAATTTCTAAACCTAGTTCTGGTTTTCCAAGCTGTCCCAACCCTGCATCTAAGACTGGCAAGCAAAATTCCTCTTGACTTAATTGAAGCGAGACAAATAATGCTGGCACTATTTGTTTAGTTAAAAAGTCTCGAAGCGGGAAATTGCTGGAGCGTAAGGTTAAAAAGCCAATACCAAATCGAGCTATTTGGCGTATAAATAAAATCACTAACGTTAACCCATAGCGCTGCCGATCTAGTTGAGAAGTCCTAGAAATAGGAATTCGTTGCCTTTGACCGGACTATTAACAGAGGGCAGGGGTTTTTAACGGTAAGATAGCGTCGATTTTGCGAGGATATAGCATCAGAGATTGACAAAGAGAGGTTGACCATGAGATTTCGTGCAATAATTATTGCCTTCCTAGCTTTATGCTTGGGGGTACTAACCGCTTGTTCTCAAGACATAGCAACTACAACTAGTAGAGAACAACTAACTTACGACGAGATATTAAATACTGGACTAGCAAATAAATGTCCCCAAATATCCGAATTTACTCGTGGTTCTATTGCCATAGATCCTAGCCAGAAATATATTCTTACGGATTTGTGCATAGAGCCACAAGAATATTTTGTCAAGACAGAACCGATTAGCAAACGGCGAGCAGCAGAATTTATTGCTGGCAAAGTTTTGACAAGATATACTTCTAGTCTGGAGCAAATTAGTGGGACACTTCAAGCAGACACAAGTGGCACGCTAACTTTTACCGAAACAGATGGCATTGATTTCCAGCCAATTACAGTCCAATTACCTGGTGGCGAGCAAGTGCCTTTCCTGTTCACAATTAAAGGCTTAGTAGCCAAAACCGATCCAGGTGTTACTAAGATCAACACTTCTACTGACTTTGCTGGAGAATTCAAAGTTCCCTCCTATCGCGGCTCAGTTTTCCTCGATCCCAAAGGTCGTGGTGTCGCTAGTGGTTATGATAGTGCCGTAG
>JBFRWL010000056.1:0-4629 GCA_051439565.1 Prochloraceae cyanobacterium | reverse complement strand
ATCATTACCGAAAAATATCGCAATGCTGGTTATATCAACTCTGGAGCAGTGGTTCCCGTACAAAACGTGGTAGATGGCGTAATTACAGTTCAAGTCATTGAGGGGACAATTGAACGGCTGAGCGTTCAGGTTGAAGATGGTAGATTATCCGAAAAATATATTAGCTCTCGTCTTCAAAGAGGTACGAAAACTCCCTTTAATCTCAATGAACTACAAGAAGCGCTGCAACTTTTGCAACTGAATCCCTTAGTAGAAAATTTAAATGCCGAATTAGCTGTGGGGAGTAGGCGCGATCGCTGGGTATTAGATGTCGCAGTCACTCAAGCAGATGCCTTAGAATCAGTAATTTTTGGCAATAATACTCGTCGTCCTCCTAGTGTCGGAACCTTCCAAAGAGGCATTGAAATTAACCATAACAACTTTGCGGGTTTAGCGGATCGCATGAGTTTGATCTATAAAAATACTGATGGTAGTAATGATTATAATTTTGACTATAATCTGCCCTTCAATGCTTTGGATGGCACATTTGGGGTGCGTTATCGTTATATAACTAGTGAAATTGTCGAACCACCCTTTGACGATCTAGATATCGAATCGAGAACCAGCGAATTTGAAGCTGTGGTGCGACAACCCATTATCTTGACAGCAACAGCTAACTCAACTCAAGAATTGGCTTTAGGTTTAGAATTTTCTCGTCAGTCCAACACAACTGAATTAGATGATGAGCCTTTTCCCCTATCTCCAGGAGCCACCGATGATGGAAGAACTAGACTTTATGCGGTGCGATTCTTTCAGGATTGGACGAGAAGGACGAGAAGAGATGTTTTTGCTGCGCGATCGCAATTTAATTTTGGCTTAGATATTTTTGATACCCTTACCAGTAGCGGTGAGCCAGACTCCGAATTTTTCTCTTGGCGCGGACAGGCTCAATGGCTCAAACTAATCGACGCTGAATCAAATATTAATTTTCTGCTCCGTTCGGATATTCAAGTATCAAACAGCGAGTTGGTTCCCCTAGAGCAATTTAGTCTAGGAGGAGGGGAAAGTGTACGGGGTTATCGTCAGGATGCTTTGCTGGGAGATAGTGGTTTACTAGTTTCGGCTGAATTGAGAGTTCCGGTTGCTCGCTGGAATAATCGACAAAGTAATGTCGCGATCATTCCCTTTGCCGATTTTGGTACGGTTTGGGGCGAGCAAGAATTACCGAACCAAGACGAAGAAACCATCGCTTCTTTAGGCGTTGGGGTGCAATTATCTCTCAGTGAACTTTTACGAGCTCGTCTAGACTGGGGTATCCCGCTGGTGGACGTAGACGATCGCGATCGCACAATCCACGAAGATGGGGTCTATTTCTCTGTCGAATTCTTTCCTTTTTAATCAGCTTTTAGCCTTAAGCTCTCAGCTCTAAGCCTGGTTTAAATCTTAAAACTTAGTTGTTAAAACTCTAATCATGAAATATTTTACAAAAATTAAATTATTTCTTTGGCGGTTACCTCTGGTTGCCCGTTCCCGATCGGTTAAATTCTTGAGCTCTCCCAAACCGCTGACGACAATCTTATTGGCTTTGTTAGGATTAATTTCAGCTTTAATGATGCCTGCGATCTCTCAGCCAGAGATTAGTCAATCGCAGCTATTAGCCCAAAAAGGTAGAGAATTTTATGAAACAGGAAACCTCGAACAGGCGATCGCTTCTTGGGAACAAGCTGCGGTAGTTAATGGAATTAATGGCGAACAGGCAAAACGTTCAGCCAATCTGATCAATAAAGCGACCGCTCAACAGGCATTAGGATTGTATGGCGAATCCTGTGCTACAGTTCTGGCAGCTTTTGACATTACAGAAACCGATTGCTTTAAGTTATTAGACGATGCTCAATCCTTAGAAGAAAGACTGCCAACGGAGCAGCAACTAGATATTTTTCCCGAAGCAGCTTCGAGCTTTGTCGCGCTGCAACCCCTAGTCACAGCGCCCTATAATCTGAGGCAAGCTACCGGATTATTGCGTTTAGGAGATTATTTGACCAATAGTAATTATCCCCAGGTAGCTCGTAGCGTGATCGCTCAGAGTTTACAAATCTCCCGAGAACTCGATAATCCCCGTCAAGAAACCGCAGCGCTTTTGAGTTTAGGCAATACCTTCAGGGCGATCGCTGTAAAGGAACAAAATCAATTTCCCCCGCAAACGGTGGCTCTAGACAATATCGTCAACCGTAACGGCTCAGCAATTGTCGCCCTTGCCCCCTATCAACCAGCAATTAACTATTATGAAGAGGCTGCCAGTTTAGCGCAATCCAACTTAAACAGCCTCAAAGCCCAAATGAATTATCTAAGTATGCTCTTGGATATTAGGGAATTTTGGCAAGAAGCGATCGCCGATCTGACGCAAAATCTTGATGTCCTCGGTATTCGCGATCGTAATTTCCAACAAAGAATCGAGCGCGGAACCTTAAACTTGCGTTCAGGCTTAAACCGAGCGCTTCAACCTCAAATAGCAAGTTTAACTAGAGAGATTAGCCGGGACTTAGACAGTTTACCCGCAACTCGTTCGGGAGTGTTTGCCCGGATAAATTTTGCCCAAAGTTTAATCCGGCAAGAAATTCTCGATGCCAGCACAGCGCAAATATTAGCTGAGGCGATCGCGTTTGCCCAGCAACTAAACAATCCTATTGCCGAAGCAGAAGCCACAGGTTATTTGGGTTATCTTTATGAGCAAGAGCAAAAATATCCTGAAGCCCGCCAACTGACAGAAAAATCTTTAGAATTAGCTCCCACAATCCAATACCCCGAAATTGCCTATCGTTGGCATGCTCAATTAGGCAGAATTCTGGCCGAGCAAAATAACCGGGAAGAAGCCCTTGCTTCCTACAAAGCATCTTTTAACACAATTAGTGCTTTACGAAGCGATCTGGCAACAACCCCTGTCGAAAATATCTTCCGTGAATATATTGCCCTACTACTACAAGAAAAACCGACAACCAATCAGTTAGAAGAAGCCAGAGAAGTTTTAGAATCTCTGCAAATTGCCGAACTAGACAATTTCTTTAGCGATCCCTGTTCTCCAGTAGCAGACAAAAAAGTTCTCATAGATGAGGTAGATCAACAGGCAGCGGTCATTTACCCAATCATTCTAGAAGATCGTCTAGAAGTCATTGTGACTCTTCCGGGACAGCCTTTACAACTATATACAACTAATATTACGCCCAAGGAAGTCAATAACAAAATTACCGAGCTACGGCGGAAAACCCTAACTAATCCTGGATTTGCCGAAGATTTCCGAGGAGCCAGAGGTAATCCCCAACAACAGGCACTGGTGCGACAATCTCTCGATCGATCCCTCAACCGAAATATTTTACCTTTAGCGCAAGAAATTTATAATTGGTTAATTGCCGATGCCGAACCTCTATTCCAACAAAATAATATTAAAACTCTAGTATTCGTACTAGATGGTCCATTACGCAGTATTCCCATGTCCCTACTTTATGATGGACAACAATATCTCATTGAAAAAGATTACAATATTGCCTTGACTGCGGGACTGCAACTGACCAATCCCCGACCCCTCAAAAGACAACCAATTAAAGTATTAGCTGCGGGAACAACCAAAGCGGCGATCGGGTTCCCCCCAATTCCTAAAGTGGAAGAAGAATTAAACTTAATCGGCGATCTTTTCCCTAATTCTCAGGTGTTACTTAATGAAGAATTTACTCGTGCTAGTCTGCGGGAACAACTAGAAGCAGAAGATTACCCCATTGTTCACTTAGCAACTCATGGTCAATTTGGTTCTACATCAGACCAAACTTTTATTTTAAGTGGTAGTCCCGCAGAGGATGATTTAAAAATCAATGTCAAACAATTCGATGATTTACTAAGAGTCAGCAATCGTCGGGGTTTTCAACCTATTGAACTATTAGTTCTTAGCGCTTGTGAAACCGCTCAAGGAGACAATCAAGCAATCTTAGGATTAGCAGGGGTCGCTGTTAGAGCAGGTGCCCAAAGCACGATCGCTACTTTATGGGGAGCTAATGATGAAGCTACTGCTGAATTAATGGGCTATTTCTATAAAAACTTGAATCAAAATCAAGAAATTAGCAAGGCAAAAGCTTTACGAGACGCCCAACTAACTTTATTACAAGATCCCGATTCTCAATATAGTCATCCCTACTATTGGGCTCCTTTTGTTCTGATTGGCAATTGGCTGTAATTAAACAGCTTTAAGCTCTAAGCAAGGGTGGGAATGTCCACCCTTGTATACGATGAGAGAGCCACATGGCTTGACTCTACGTGAGTTCGATGAGTACAAAATTTACTAGTTTTGAATAGAGATTTAGGGATTTGGGGATTTAGGGAAAAGCCTACTACTTCGTTGTTCAACTTGGGAAATTTAATCAAAAAGAAAATTGGTCGAACTGACGTTGACTCTCTGCGCTCTCTGCTAGGTGCGCGTTCCTTAGGCGAGGAAACCTCGCCAGGGTCGCACCTTCTCTGCGGTTAAAAAAAAATTGTCCTAACGTTAACTAGGGCTTGCTGAATAAATCAGAGTTCTTTATTCATAAGGCTTTTAAGCTTTAATTCCTTCTTATAGTTCCAGGTTTTTGAGCGATTTGCGTAATTTTCTTCGCATCTTCAGAAGAA
>JBFRWL010000055.1:0-5142 GCA_051439565.1 Prochloraceae cyanobacterium | reverse complement strand
ATCTCTCTCATCAGTATCATCGGCAGTCAAAGGACGACTAGAATGCCAATCACCGACACTGACATAACCAAGATCAAAATAGGGATGATAGGGTAAATCGTGAGCTGTTAAATATTGATAGATATCTCGGGAATTCCAGTGCAAAATAGGATGTATTTTATAGATCTCTCCCTGTTTTGTAACCCTCCCTAATGTTTGACGATGTTGCGTTTGCTGACTGCGTAATCCTGCCAACCACGCTTTGACCTTAAGTTCTTGTAACGCTCTTTGCATCGGTTCAACTTTACGGATATAGTCATAACGATTGAAAGCTTCGACATCATTTTGTTCCCAAAGTTTGCCGTGTAAAGCTTCCATTCTAGCCGTCGAAATCGGTGATTGATAAACTTTCAGATTTAAGTCTAGTCTTTGAGTTAATTGTTCAGCAAATTTGTAGGTGGCTGCTGGTAAATAGCCAGTATCAATCCAAATTACTGGAATATCGGGGATAAATCTAGTTACTAAATGCAACATCACCGCCGATTGAATCCCAAAGCTGGTAGTCATGGCAAGGTTATGGGGAAAATTCTGGGCACTCCAGGCAACTACTTCACTAGCTTCTGCGCTATTTAATTGTTGGTTAACTAATTCTAAATCTAGCTGTGGAGTCTCGATTGCGGCACTAATCATATACTAAGTTAAAAAATACATTATTTAAGTTATAAACTCAAATCAACTCTGATTATACACCGACAACAAAACATCTATTGGTACCAATCGTTACTTGACTTCTCCAGTTTTTGAAAAAGCTGGATTCTAAACAGAGGCTACGAAACAAGACGGGGCATTTAAACTGCGGAAGTAAATTCCGCAGACAGCCCCTTCTGACGCCGTGTTTCTCCGCGTTTACGTTATGATTTATTTAATCAAGATAAGTCAACACCTCGATTGGGTATGCTGGGGAAACCCCAGCACCCCTCGAGGTCATATCGTTTGGGAAGAGTCAATGCTTCCCTACCCACCTCGGCTAAAGATATGCCTAGCTGTGTGGCTACTTTTTTAAGACAATTAATTCCTCCTAGTGCATCGGCACATATCAACCCAAATTTGCTTCTATATGTTCCTCTAGTTATTCTTCTGCCCGAAAATTTATATTCTTGGGGTTTCTCACCATATTTAAATAGTAAATCTTCAGCAAGAAAATCACTTTTTGAGGTGTAAGCTTCTTCGGTCTCTATAAATCGAATCCCTACAGATTCAGCTAATTCTTTGATTCGCTCTTTTAATCTAGAAGTGGGAATTTGCACAAAATTTTGATTATTCTTTTTCCCTAAATTAGACTTATTTTTAACTCCTTGTCCCCAGCCAAAAACAATATTACCAATGCCTTGATTAAGACAATAATTAATTATAAAACGGGCAGCTTTATTTACAGCATCGCGCATCTGGCAGTTGCGTTTATGGGTTATGTTGGCTAGATATTCGTCCCAGTAAAACTCGGATTTTCCTTGCTTGTATTTGGCTACTGCGCGATTATATCTTTGATTGATTGATTTGATTTTCTTGCCACAAATAATAAAACTTTTTCCCTGAGAACTCACTGCTGTCAGCCAGTTAGAAACACCAGGATCGATCCCAATTCCTTGAGAATAATCTAACCCTACAGCTTGCTGCGGTTTAACTTTATAAATATATTCTGCCCATAACTTACCTAAGAGAGGAACGATTCTAACTTCGGCTAATTGTTCTGTTTTAAACCCAGTTCCAGAAGGGATGATTATTTCAGGATTAATTAATTCTGGCTTATTGACTCTAGATATTGAGAGACGGCAATATCCTTCTACGTCATCATAGGTAATATTTTGACTGGTAAAAGCAACCTGATAAACACCTCCTGATTTGCGGTAATTGGGGATTTGGGGACGATTGTCTAGTTCCTCATTCCACCATTGTTTGAGCAATTTGTTATAGCTGGTTATTGCTTCGACTACCGACTTGATGCACTGTTGTCCTTGCTGTCCTCCTAAAGCTTGATAGTGCTTATTGGTCTTAAAGTCTTTGCACAAACCAGCATAACTAGCTTTGACCAATCTATCTTTAAAGGTAATTCGATATTGATCTGTTGAATCAAAAAATGTCCGAGTTTCACATTGATCAAAATGAGCTTGCCGAACCGCAAATAAGACTGAATTATAAAGATTGTTTGATTGATGAATTAGCCATGTCAAATATGCTTCAGCCTCATCATCAATATGTTCAGATAGTAAGATTTTTTGAGTTCGATATTCCATGATAATAAGGATACACCCTAGCTCAAGCCTCTTCCACCCTCGGTTAAAACACGAGGGCTATCACGCTCCCGTATTTTTGAGGCATTAACCTCACCTAAATAGCCATGTAATCGGATAAAAAGACTAAAGATGGGAAATCCCCGCACAAAAATCAGATAAAGTTGCGGCAAAGATGATTGGCACCAGAATACAATTTCTTATTATTTCTTCCAAGTCAAAGATGGTAACATATCCTCATTGAATAAAATTAGCCCATCTCGACTTACTACTTATTACTTAGTTATTGAGTTTAGTAATTTTTACGATATCGAATTGAATCCACTTCTCGGGTTTTGTTGAGCAATGGGGAAATAATGGTAATGTTAGATCGATTATTAGCTGGACACTATCGAATTGTCCAAAACTTAGAAGAAGGAGGGTTGGCTCAAACCTATATTGCCGAAGACCATCATCGACCTGGTTATCCTAAATGTGCTGTAAAATTCCTCAAACCAGCTAGTAATCAGCCCGACTTTTTGCCAACTGCGAGGCGTCTTTTCAAGCAAGAAGCAGAAATTTTAGAAAAACTAGGTCAAAATGACCAAATTCCCCGACTCTTAGCTTACTTTGAAGAAAATCAAGAATTTTACTTGGTACAAGAATTTATTGAGGGTCATACCCTAAGCGCCGAACTGCCACGGGGTTATGTTTGGTCTGAAGACAAAGTTATTCAGATGTTACATGATGTTTTACAGACTCTAGAGTTTGTTCATAGCTATGGCGTAATTCATCGCGATATCAAACCAAATAACTTGATTAGGCGCAAAAAAGATGGTCGATTGGTGTTGATTGATTTTGGTGCAGTCAAGCAAGTTCGGGCTCCTATGATCAATGATCCATCCGCACTCACTCAATACACGATCGCGATTGGCACCCAAGGATATATGCCAACGGAGCAGGTACGAGGAAAACCTCGCTTGAATAGCGATATTTATGCTCTAGGCATGATCGGTATCCAAGCACTTACTGGCGTACATCCTCTGCATTTTCAGGAAGATGAAGAAGGGGAAATTATCTGGCAGGATTTAGCAGCAGCTAGTGATGAATTAGCTACGATTCTTAGTAACATGGTGCGCTACCATTTTAAAGATCGCTATCGCTCATCGGCAGAAGTATTAGAGGCGCTGCAACCATTTGTTGAGCAGTCCAATATAGTACCAGCTGACTTAAGCAGATCAAGATGCGAGCTAGAATCGGGATCTGACTCGGGGCAAAACCAAGTTGTTTTAGAGCTAGAGACAGCGCTCTCCGCAAATTCAGCAGCAGTTGTAGAACCAGTAGCAACCAAGGGAGATTTAGAGGCTAAAGAGCTAGATTTAGAGACTGAGATCCAGAAAACTAAAGCTATTCCCAAGTTTGGCCAGTCTGAGTCTGAAAATTGGCAATTATGGATGATTCTGAGTAACCAATTCACCAAATTTAGTTCTTGGGGACCGGTATCGCGAGCGCGACAACTCTCCTGCTGGCGTCTTTTTAGTCGGTTATTACCTCAGGGGAAAAAGCTATTTTTAACATCCAAGCTCAATCTCTTAGTTGATCATATTCCTCAGTGGTTACAGCTCAACAAATCTCAACTGTTAGTTGGTACCGGGATTACTTCGGCAACTATCGGTATATTGACTGGTTATACCTACATTGATGACAGTCACTTGCAAACGGCTTTAGAAGAAATCGAAACTTTAAAAGTAGCGGGCAAATATCAAGAATGTAGTCAAGAGGCTGAGATCTTGGCGCAATACTATTCATCTTTACAAGGGAAAATTGCCAGCTTACAGCAGCAATGCGAGGCAGCTCAGGCAGAAGCTCAATTAACAGCGGCGAAACAGCTAGCAGCAGAAAGTAGGCTCAAAGATGCGATCGCCCTAGCGGCTCAAGTTTCAGAAGATACGGAGCTTTATCCAGAAGCAACAGAGCTGAGCGCTCAATGGTCGGAACAAATTTTACAAATCGCCAGCAATAAATACCAGGAGGGAGATCTGTCAACCGCGATCGCGATCGCCAAAGCAGTTCCGAGCGATCAGTCTGTAGCTGATAAAGTAGAAGCCACAATTCAGCAGTGGCAAGAAGACTGGCAGCAAAATCAGACCTATCTGGTAACAGCTCAACAAAAACTAGATCGGGGTCGCTGGCAGGATGCGATCAACACCGCGCAGAAAATCAGCAAGACTGACTATTGGCAAGAGCAAAGTCAGGCTATTATCCAGCAAGCACGAGCTAATATTGCCGCTGCACAAGCTGCTGCGGCGCGGAAAACTTACCAACCTCCCTCCCACTCCAGAGCCTCTCGTTCTCGATCAGTTCCGCGCTCCAATTCAACTTCTTCTCGTTTATTACCCAATTCTCTGCGATCGCGCTCAGTTGCGCGACCCAATTCAACTTCTTCTTCTTCGAGATCTGTCACTAGTTCGACTTACACGCGTTCGAGATCAGTTAAGCGCTCTGGCTCAACTTCTCCCCGTTCTAAGTCCGATGATTGGATTTGCCTCAATAATCCTAATCCTAAATGCCGTAAATAAGGAACGCGCACCTAGCAGAGAACGCAGAGCGCAGAGAGTTCACACTAGATCATGATTAAGTTGTCCTAAGGTAAGTCCGTAGTGCGATATCTTGAATGTTGATTACAATTCCGAAATAGAGAGATCTCCAACCAATTATTCATGAACCAGTCAAAAAAATATGGTTAACTGTTAAAGGTAATTCTGGGAAAGTAGGAGAAATAATCGGGTCATTGCCACGAAACTGCTGTAATTCATATTCTCCCTCTACTAAAGTGCAAACTGTAAAAGTTGGCTGTTTGGGAGAGCCTATATAACGCCGACCACCAAGACCCAAA
>JBFRWL010000054.1:0-10558 GCA_051439565.1 Prochloraceae cyanobacterium | reverse complement strand
CGACATCTTTAAGGAAGTATACCAGAAAACTAATACTCTCGATGGTTACGTTAGCATCGAAGTCCCGCCAAGCATCGCTAAGGATACGCAAACTACGATTAAAGAAGTAGGACGCTATTTCCAGACTGTCGCTCGCGACAATGTCATGATCAAGATTCCGGGAACTCCGGAAGGATTGCCCGCAGTAGAACAAGCAATTAGCGAAGGGATTAACGTCAATGTGACCCTTCTCTTTTCAGTAGAAAGCTACGTCGAGTCAGCTTGGGCTTATATCCGGGGCTTAGAAAAACGCGCCGCTGCAGGTAAAGATATCAGTAATATCTCCTCAGTAGCCAGTTTCTTCCTCAGTCGCATTGATACCAAAGTCGACAATCTTATTGACGAAAAACTCAAAAGCATTGACAATGTAGAAAAACAGGCAAAACTAATAGCCGTTAAAGGTAAAGTAGCGATCGCCAACGCTAAAATTGCTTATCAAAAATATAAAGAAATTTATAGCAGCGATCGCTGGCAAGCTTTAGCAGCAAAAGGAGCGAAAGTCCAGCGTTTGCTTTGGGCTAGTACCAGTACCAAAAACCCAGAATACAGCGACGTGATGTATGTGGATTCCCTGGTTGGTCCAAACACAGTCAATACTCTTCCTCCCCAGACTATTGAAGCTTGTGCCGACCACTGCGACCCCGCTAACCGTATTGAAACCGATGTCGAAGCAGCTTACCAGATAATGGAAAGTCTCAAAGATAAGGATATCACCATTGATATCAACCAAGTCATGAACGAACTGCTCGAAGAAGGAATCGATAAATTCGTCAAGCCCTTTGAATCCTTAATGTCTTCCTTAGAAGCGAAAGTCAAGCAGTTGGCAACAGTATAACGTCCTTCGGAGGAGGGGGAAATAAGATCATTTCCTTAAAAGAAAGTTACAAATAGTGCTGGGGAAATTGTTAGCTGTTAGCTGTTGGTTGTTACCTCTGACCTCTGACCTTACCCCCTCTTCTCCATCCCAATCTCCAATTTCCAATCTCCAATCTCCAACTATGGTAATACTGCAAGAAAATCCGCTCCGCGTTGGACTACGACAACAGAGAACTCCAGAACCGTTAATTATGGTTATCTTTGGTGCTTCTGGAGACTTAACTCAGCGCAAGCTAGTCCCGGCAATTTATCACCTCAAACGAGAAGGAAGACTACCGCCAGAACTTACCATCGTCGGTGTCGCCCGTCGCGAGTGGAGTCACGACTATTTCCGAGAACAGATGCGTAAAGGCATCGAGGAATTTTCTGATGGCATTCAAAGCGAGCAACTGTGGTCAGACTTTGCCGAAGGTCTGTATTACTGTCCCGGTCACATGGATCAGCCCGAAAGCTATCAGAAGCTGAAAACTTTTCTCGAAGAGCTAGATGACAAACGAGGAACCAGGGGCAACCGAGTTTTTTATCTGGCAGTTTCGCCCAAATTCTTCCCACCAGCCATTAAACAACTGGGTGCGGCGGGAATGCTCAAAGATCCAATTAAACAAAGACTGGTGATCGAAAAGCCTTTTGGCAAAGATTTGAGTTCTGCTCAAGCCCTGAACCGAGTAGTGCAAAAAGCTTGTCCAGAAGAGCAAGTTTATCGCATCGATCACTATCTAGGCAAAGAAACGGTTCAGAATTTATTAGTGTTCCGTTTTGCCAATGCTATTTTTGAGCCGCTGTGGAATCGCCAGTACGTTGACCACGTACAAATTACAGTAGCAGAAAGCGTAGGCGTAGAAGACCGAGCCGGTTACTATGAAACCTCCGGCGCGTTAAGAGACATGGTGCAAAATCACCTGATGCAGTTGTTGTGTCTGGTAGCCATGGAACCTCCCAACGCCCTCAATGCAGATAGTATTCGCACAGAAAAGGTAAAAGTCCTGCAAGCTACCCATCTAGCAGATATTAATAATTTAGAACGCTCGGCAATTCGAGGTCAGTACTCAGCCGGCTGGATGAAAGGCAAACCCGTTCCCGGTTACCTAGAGGAACCAGGAGTCCATCCTAATTCAGGAACGCCTACCTTTGTAGCGCTAAAACTGACGATCGACAACTGGCGCTGGCAAGGAGTGCCTTTTTATCTGCGCACGGGCAAGCGCTTGCCGAAGAAAGTTACAGAAATTGCTATTCAATTTCGCGCAGTTCCCTTACTGATTTTTCAGTCAGCAGCGCAACAGGCAAGCCCGAACGTACTAACCCTGCGCATTCAGCCCAATGAAGGCATTTCTTTGCGCTTTGAAGCCAAAATGCCAGGAGCAGAATTGCGGACGCGCACAGTTAATATGGATTTTAATTATGGCTCCTCTTTTGGCATGGCAACAGCTGATGCCTATACCCGACTCTTACTGGACTGCATGTTAGGAGACCAAACTCTGTTTACTCGTGCTGACGAAGTGGAAGAAGCTTGGCGGGTAGTAACTCCAGCCTTAGCAGCTTGGGATGCTCCAGTTGAGCCAGGATCGGTCCCGAACTATGAAGCCGGAACTTGGGAACCAACAGAAGCAGAATTTTTAATGAATCGAGACGGTCGTCACTGGCGCAGACTTTAAAAGTTGGCGGCAATAGGCAATAGCAACCAGAATTGATAAATATGCCATCACAAATAATTGCTTGCTTATTTTTACAAGAGATCTAATGACGACTGACTACTGACCAGAAATCAACCAATAACAAACAAGGAAAAATGACTGCAACAACATCTCCTCCCCTGGTTTCTTTACAAGCTCCTAAAGATGTCTCAATTGATGAAATTGAGGCAGAACTAAGTCAAATCTGGCAAGGTTATAACGATAATGAAGAAGGACCTGTTGCTACTAGAGCCACAACTTTTAGCCTAGTAGTGTACGAACCAGAAAGCTCTCAACAAATACTAGCAGCATTAGGGTTTTATAGTGGAGCCATTGACGGCATTGCTGGTCCGCGAACAACAGCAGCAATTGAGGCGGCACAAAAAGCTTATGGCATAGAAGTTACCGGCAAAGTAAATCCACAGCTGACTAGTAGATTGCAAGAGGAGTTTGCTCGAGCCAAGCAAGAAGGGAAATTAACCGCAGCAGATCAATCTGCAGTACAGCGGTACGCCCCAGACTCTCAAGCTGCTGGGATGGCGGATGCGATCGCCGCTATTTCTCCGTGTCGTATCATCACCCTCTGCGTTACGGCTGGGGAAGATGAAGGAGTGAAAGCTCAAGTATCAGCCTATTGCCCAATTCAAAAACAGAGCAAAAGTACCTTAGTCTGTTGCGAATATATTACTCTAACGGGCACAGCCGCAGCTCTAGATAGGATTGGCGGCATCATTTCCGAACTGATGATTAGCGAACTGCCTAAGTTTCTCTGGTGGAAGGCAGCTACCACAGCCGATTATGGTTTGTTTAAACGACTGGCAACCGACTGCGATCGCCTGATAGTCGACTCAAGTACCTTCAATCACCCACAAGTAGACTTATTGGCTGTGGGAGAACTACTGGAGAAAGAAGTTCCTATGGCTGATTTGAACTGGGGAAGGTTAGCAGCATGGCAAGAATTGACTGCTGAAGCTTTCGATCCCCCAGAACGTCGTGCGGCAATTACAGAAATTGATCGAGTAACCATTGATTACGAAAAAGGCAACCTTGCCCAAGCAATGATGTACTTAGGTTGGCTGGCAAGTCGCTTGCAATGGAAACCTCTTACTTGCGAGGACGAGATCGGCGATTACGACATCAGACGGATTAAATTTAGCGCCCTAGACCAACGCTCGATCGAAGTAGAGTTAGCTGGAGTTCCCGTCGGTGATTGGGGCGATGTTCTCGGAGACTTAATCGGCTTGCGACTGAGTTCGACTAACTTAGAAGCAGATTGCTGTACAGTCTTGTGTTCGGAAACTACAGGTTGCATGCGTATGGAAGCTGGCGGCGGCGCGCAATCCTGTAGAATTCAGCAAGTGACCCCTCTGTTCGATCAAAAGACCGATAAACTACTTGGTGAAGAACTGCAACGCTGGGGTCCCGATGCACTCTATCAAGAAAGTATGAGTGTCACTTATCAAATTCTCAACTTAGCTAGCAAGTAAAACCCTATCTTTTATTCCTAGGTGCTCTCTGCCTAGGAATAATTTTTTCTGCCTGAAAACTTATAGGCTGAGGATAAGCCATAATCCTCTTTCCCAGGAAGGATATTACATTCTGACTCCTGTACGGGTGGCACAGTGGTGTGCCCCTATGGACTCCTAAAACTAGGGTTTATTGGTAGCAATCATTGAGGAAAATGGTATATTACCTTCTCCCAACCAACAAATTTTCTATTTTGCTTTTCACTTCTAACTCTTATAATGAACAATATCGATATTGTTTTTTTATTCAAGTTTTATGAGTAAGGCAACCAAAATTTTATTGGTTGAAGACAATTCTGGGGATGCTTATCTACTGCAAAGGTTATTAGTTAATGTAGAAGGAAAAAAATTTGAATGCGTTTGCGTTGAGAGACTTAGTGCAGCTATCAATTGCTTAGAAAACAACAATTTTGACATTATTCTACTGGATCTAGCGTTGCCGGATAGCCTGGGATTAAACACTCTTAGACAGATATGTGCTAAAGTCCCCGAAATACCAGTTATAGTCTTAACTGGTTTGGATGATGAAGATCAGGCACTCGAAGCTCTCAGAGAAGGAGCTCAAGACTATTTAGTTAAAGGTCAAATTTCTGAAGTTGTACTAGTTCGTGCTATTAGATATGCGATCGAAAGGAAACGTCTTCAGCAGAATTTAGCATATAAGTTATCTTGGCAAGCGAAGCACGATGCCCTCACAGGATTAATCAATCGACGGGAATTTAAGAACCAACTGGTTCAAGCTATAGAAAGTGCTAGGGATCGAGATTATCGACACGCTCTATGCTATTTGGACTTAGACCAGTTCAAGGTAATTAACGATATCTGCGGTCATAGTGCTGGAGATGAGCTACTGCTTCAGGCAACTACTCTTCTCACGCAAAGTGTCCGCTCGACAGATATCCTCGCGCGTCTAGGAGGTGACGAATTTGGATTTTTACTTTATGAATGTCCACTCGAACAAGCTGAACAAATTGCAGATGGTCTGAGAAAGCTGATTGGGGATTTTGCTTTCACTTGCCAGGGTCAAAATGTTAATATCAGCGCCAGTATTGGCTTGGTAGAAATTAATGATCAAACTCAAGATTTGACTAGTGTTTTGAGTGCTGCAGATGCGGCTTGTTATGCAGCAAAAGAGAAAGGTCGTAACTGCATACACGTTTATCGAGATAACGATCGCGAGCTAGCAAGGCAACGTGGGGAGAGAAAGTGGATTGCAAAGATTAATCAGGCTCTAGCAGAAAATCGTTTTTCCCTCTACTGTCAAAAGATTATATCTCTACACCCAGGAGTTGAGGAAGAACACTATGAGCTTTTGCTGCGTTTAGTAGATGAGAGAGGTTTCTTAATACCGCCGATGAATTTCATTCCAGCAGCAGAGCATTATGACCTCATGCCAGCTATTGATCGATGGGTAATTAACAATTTCTTGATTAAATATGAACGTTACTATCTCCAAACATTGCTGCCACAAACAAGTTCGTATAGTTGCTTGTATACGATTAATCTCTCCGGTGCCAGTCTTAACAACGACCAGTTTCTAGATTTTCTTAAGGATCAATTGGCTCGATACCAAATATTGCCAAAAACAATCTGCTTTGAAATTACTGAAACAACAGCGATCTCCAATCTCAATAAAGTCGCTCACTTTATTTATTCTCTCAAGCAACTGGGCTGTAGTTTTGCCCTAGATGATTTTGGCAGCGGCATGAGTTCTCTGAGTTATTTGAAAAATCTACCTGTAGATTTCTTAAAAATTGACGGCAGTTTTGTCAAAAATCTTACTAGCGATCAAATTGATTACGCTATGGTAGAAAGCTTTAACCATATTGCTCATGTAATGGGCATCAAGACAATTGCCGAGTTTGTTGAAAATGAAGCTATTCTACAAAGGTTAAAAGTTATAGGTGTAGATTATGCTCAGGGCTACGGTATTGCTAGACCCTATCCTCTTAGGTTTGATTAGCTTGCGGCTAGGAGTCAGGAATCAGGAGAGTAAAAACCATAGGTGTTGTAATTGCGGTACTCAGTTCGGTTGCGAGGATCTAATGTTAATATTAAAATCGTTTACATAAGTTAACAATAAGGGGACAACAAAAATGCTAGTTTTATTTGGCTCATTACTCACAGCGATCATAGTTATGGGTTTCATCGCTATGCAGGTGGAAAACTCAACTATGGGATTGGAGTCTTCTCTGGTGCCAGTACGAGTAGATGAGTCTAAGAGAAATTTACGAAGCAATTGGCGTAATTGAGAAATGCACGAGAAGTTGACAAGTTTTCTTGAAAAAGAGCTAGGCATTCCCACTGACCAAATTGAATTAGCCCAGCGTCATGTCTGTCAGACGCCTCATCAGTTACCGATGGTGCTATGGAAGTATGGCTTAGTTGACTTGTGGCAGTTAGAGCGGATTTTCGAATGGCTAGAGCAAGAATAATATCAAATCCGGTTGAATAAGCATATTTACTGGTGAGGAGATCAGGGGAGCAGGGGTGAATTCCTGAAAAAGTCTAGATATGAGGTTAATTTAACGGTCTCAAGAGAGTAGACGATAAAAAGTTAGAGCAGTATTGCCATAAACCTTTTCTCGACAAATTTCTAGTCCTGAAATTGTTGTTGTTTGCCAAAGTTTACGATCGTGCTCTACTGCCATTTCACCACCGTCAGCAAGTAATTGAAGACTAGTGATCGCCTGCAATACTGGTTGATATAAACTACTAGCATAGGGCGGATCGAAATAAATGCGCTCGAACTGCTCTCCAGCCAGAGTTTTTAATTTGTCAACTACATCGCCGCGAATAACTCTAAACTTTTGTTGGGGTCCAGCTACTTGCTGCCAATTATGCTTAATAATCCCACAAGCAGATCCAGATTGCTCGATTCCCACTACCTCAGTAGCACCCCGACACAAAGCTTCTGCACCCATCGAACCATTACCAGCACACAGATCGAGCCAGCGACAGCCAACTATTTTCCCCTGCCAAATATTAAACAAAGCCTCTCGCACCCTTGCAGAAGTAGGTCTAGTTAACCTTCCTGGCAAAGTTTTTAATTGCCTATTACCATAAATTCTCATTGATTGCTGTTGGCTGTTAGGTAGTAGTTGTTAGCTGTTGGTTTCTCCCCCTCTTTGACTTCTGACTTCTAAACGGCGACCTTGCTTGTTACCTGAGCGACAAAGTTAGAGAGAATTTGCAAGCCATTGTCAGAGGATTTTTCAGGGTGAAACTGAACAGCCATTAAATTATCGCGAGCGATCGCTGCTGTGACTCTCTGGGAACCATGAGTTACCATTGCAGCCGCCACGCTGGGATCAACTGGATCCACATAGTAGGAGTGGACAAAATATACGTAAGGATTGGGGCGTAATTGCTGCCACAAAGGAAGAGACGCTTGGGTGAATTCTAACTGATTCCAACCCATGTGGGGGATAGCAATGCCTGGTTCGGAACGAAAGCGGCGCACAACTCCAGGAATAATGCCCAATCCTAATTCGTTTCCTTCTTCGGAGCGATCGAACAGTATTTGCAGTCCCAAACAGATCCCTAAGAAAGGTTTGCCGCTAGCGATCGCTTCTTTGATTGGTTCTTCTAAATGGCGCGATCGTAAGTGTTGCACTGCTGGATCGAAGGAACCCACACCAGGTAACACCACCGCATCAGCTTGTTTAATATCTAGGGGAGAGTCAGTTATTTTGGGAGTTGCACCTGCTTTTTCTAAACCCTTACAGGCAGAGTGCAGGTTGCCCATGTCATAGTCAATAACAGCGATCGATGCCATTTTAAATTTTTTTAGAGAAAATATATCAGTCAATTCTATTCTAAGTAGGTGGGTCAAATTAATTAGAAAATGCTTGAGACAGGCAATAGGCAATAGGCAACAGGCAAGAGTCTAGAAACAGCTAACCCTAGCACCTAACTCCTCATTTCAGTTTTATATTTATTTTCGCCTACCCACTTAGAAGGTCGATTTAGTAATAAAGATTCTGGCTCGACTGGGGAATTGTTCATTGTTGATTGTAAAGACGGAGCTACCATTAACAATCAATTATCAACCATCAACAATCAACTAGGATTTCTCGGTGAACGCTGATAAATCGAGTGACTCAAAGGTTTTGAAAAAATCTAAAAGCCTGTTCGCTATTTGGGTTACACCA
Source organism: Prochloraceae cyanobacterium (assembly GCA_051439565.1). Taxonomy (GTDB): domain Bacteria; phylum Cyanobacteriota; class Cyanobacteriia; order Cyanobacteriales; family JBFRWL01; genus JBFRWL01. The sequence continues at coordinate 2,293 of JBFRWL010000054.1, read as the reverse complement.
CCCGCTACATTAGACTCAATGTTCAAAGGTATGACGGGATCGTGAAGCGATAGGCGTAATAAAAACCATCCCTTTTCTTCAGGTGACTGACAGGATACTCGCACTCCTTCGTAATTATTAGGAACAATTTGCCAATCTGCTTGCTGAGAAGCAAATTCTTGTAGTTTTTCAATCACCATATTGCCGTAAGATTTGAAATTCTCTACGCTAATTTTGAAACGGAACTCTTCACTTTCTTTCGGGTCCGGTAAATTGCTAATTAAATCAATTAAGGATTTCCCTGTCTGCTTCAACTTAGCTAGCTCAATTAATAGTTTGGTGACCAAATAAGCTCCATCGTCGAGAAAGTAGTTTTCTTTCATAGCTCCATGACCGGAGGTTTCAATGGCTAACCAAGATTCTTGTCCTTCTTGATTCAGACGAATAGATTCATTGATAACGTTCTTATAACCGCGCTTAAAGCGATGGTGTACCCCTTTTAAATCTTGCTCAATGAATTGCGTTAATCCATCAGAAGTAATGGAATCGGTCACAATAGTTGAACCGGGATGTTCCTTTAAAACTACCGCCGACATTAGTGCAATCAAGCGGTTTCTATTGAATTCATTGCCTAAATGATCTACGGCAGCAGAGCGATCGACATCCGTATCAAAAATAATGCCAAAATCAGCTTGATTATCTAGGACGGCTTGACAAATGGAAGCCATTGCCTGTTTATTTTCAGGGTTGGGAATATGGTTAGGAAATCTGCCATCAGGTTCGAGAAATTGACTCCCCGTCGAATCGGCACCTAAAGGTTTGAGGACTTGCTCTACATAAAAACCTCCAGCTCCATTTCCGGCATCGACAATGATTTTTAATCCCTTTAGGGGTTGCTCAAAATTGTCGGGGCGATCGACTGCTTGCCGAATTTTTGTGACTAAACCATCTGCATAAACCGACATAAAATCATGCTTGGAGATGGTTCCTGTTTCCGCAGCGGTGGGAAAGTTATTTTTTTGTGCCAAGTTCAACAAGTCTGAGATATCTTGTTTTTCTAACCCACCTTGAGGGGTAAAAAATTTGAATCCGTTGCGATTAAACGGCAAATGACTCGCCGTTAGCATAATAGCTCCATTGCAATCAAATTCTGGGTTCACTGTACTCATAAACATGGCAGGAGTCGAAGCTAGACCGAAATCTGAGACACAGCAACCTGCTGTGGCAATTCCTTCCATCAGTGCTTGCATTAACACCGGACCCGATAAGCGACTGTCACGTCCTACTGAAACTGTTAATTGTGAGGCTCGTTTATCTGATTTTTGTGTTAACCAGATCGCAAATGCTTGCCCTAGAATTTTAGCTACTTCTGGGGTAAGATTAACTTCTTCATGGGGAACTCCTTCTAGAGCTACTCCACGGATATCCGAGCCATTTTGTAATTTTTTCCAGTTAAAATCTTTCATAGTAATTATTTATAGTTCGGCGATTGCCTTCCCATAAGCTGTTAAGCATTTAATTTGGTAGCCGTCGTCTGAGGAGGAAACGGGGGAACGGGGAGATACTTTGTTTCCTAACTGAATGATATCCAATTTAGATGCACTTCCAACACCTTATTTAAATCTATGGTTGAATTGGAGATGGCTAAATCGCGATCGCGTTGAAATTCTGCTTTTTTGTTATTATCCGAGTAACTATATCCTAAACAAGCATCACCAGCAATTTTAGCATCTTCGGTGTTAAACTGTAACACTATTGAATGATATCGCAATCTACGACAAGCGCTAGAAAGTAATACCAATTTCAAAAAATACTGCTACACATTAATTCTGGAGAGTCTGTTGCCTGTGCCTTGTTCCCTGTTCTCTTTCCTCACCGAAGTGTAGCAATCTTAAACGAAATTATTATAATTTACTGGAGAGAATTTTTTATTTTTCAATAGGACTGACCCCGATATTTGAGCTTAGGATTCTTGAGGATTTGAGAGGAGATTATAATCTTTTTCTCGCGCTTGATTTCTACGCCGCGATATTTAACCGGAGTTGGCTGTTTTTTCGTTCGAGGAGATTGTTGTGCAACTAAAGAAGAACTTCTGTTTTTTACTAGCACAACTGATTCATCCTTAGACCAGAGGGTCAATTCTGTTGCTTCTTTGACAATTATCGACATAACGGGGACGTTGAGTTGTAAAAACTCTCGGCAACGCAATACAGCATTTTCCCATTGATTGCGAGCGTATGATTTGACTTGAACAAACAGATGCCCGTTATAGCTAAGACCAGGAATGTTTTTTGCTGTTGATAATGCTTGATTA
>JBFRWL010000053.1:0-6454 GCA_051439565.1 Prochloraceae cyanobacterium | reverse complement strand
TTGCCGACGAACAAATTTTATCTATTTTAAATTGTCATGATCAATTACCTTCTGAAATAGAAAGAGGTCAGCGTCGCTGCGCGACTCATTCAAAATCAACCAATTCACTCGTTCAAACATTTTGAACGAGTGAATTTTGAATTCCCCAAAGGGGTCAACTCATCAACGAAACTCGTCAGAGCGCTGAATCAAATAGTCGCGCTATTCAAGCGATGTGGGAACAAAGAGGCAGCGATAGATTGGAACATGAGCAAAGAATGAGGCGAGAAGAAGCTAGAACACCGATTCAGTAATCAAAAACTAGGACTGATGTACTGTGCAGCCATTTGAAAACAATGTCAAAAAATGGAAGAATTCGCGAGCTGCAATACTTTGTTGGATAAAGCAATCAGAGCTTAATTAAAAATAATACCCGGGGGAGAGGACGCAGACATACCCGCAACTACTATTGATTCGTTATTTTTGATGTAGTGTGAGCGACCACAAACTGATTGCTTGAGCCAACAGAGTCAGTTACTTACGCGAACTCAACCCGATTTACTTGTGATTACGCAAATGGTAAGGTCGTGGTTTGAGACAATAGTTCCACTGAGGACAGATTCTTCGCCGTACCAGGTTAAGCTGAGCCATCTCCTCATCAGAAACTTTGACTTGGGTGGGAAAGTGACCTTTAAGCGCGGTGGCTTTAACCCTAAGTCCTGTCTGAGTGTGAGTTCCAAGGGATTTGAGCTAACATTTTCTTGAGTGAACGCAGTGGCTGTGCCGCCCAATTAATGGAAATAAAGCTGAAGAGACGATGTTCAATCGGGTTCCACTTCGAGGTTCCTGGGGGATAGTGACAAACCATGACCTCAATGTTGAATCGATCGGCGAGTTGTTCCTGGAGTTGTTTTTTCCAGTTGCGCACTCGATAGCCATTACTGCCTCCCGCAAAAAGAGTATCAGCAGCTTGCTCTCATCGCCAAAGTGGCGACGGTCCTTGCGTTCTCGCCAGCGACGAATGGCTTCAACGGCTTTCATCGGCTGTGTTCCCAGAGCTGCCCACATACACATACCCATGATTATGGGTCGGCTCATAGATCCCGTAGGGAACACTCTTGAATTCACCCCAATCAGGTTTGAGGAAGTCATGAGCATTAACCTCTTGAGGCGCTTGACACCACTGTTGCCCGCCATTAAAGAAGTTGCCAATGGGCTCTTTTTTCTTGGCATCAACACGCTCTAATGGGATACTGACGACGCTCAAAGAGTCTTTTGATGCGGCGAATGTAGCGAAATTGCTGGTCTCTTTCTGGAACTTGGCTGCGACAAATACTTTTTCGATTAGCTTTGAGGCTATAGTCACTTTGTTTGAGCAGGCGACGGAGCGTTGCCGGGCTGATGGGGGCAACTGTTTTCTCGAGCTTGTCGCTTAACCATCTGAGGCTACGACGTATCCACTTGGAAGGACCACAGGGGTTCCCAGCCGTGTCCTCAGCTATCATCTCCTGAAGTTTTTCTAGCAATTGGGGCTTTTTTTTTCTAGGGGTTTGCGTCCACCCCCTGGAACTCGCACCCGTCCTATCGGTCTGCCTTGTAAGTTCTCTGCCAGTTCTCGCCGTCCTCGACGAATCGTGTTGACGTCTAATCTAGTGATTTGGGAAATGAGTCTCATGCCCCCATGCCCCAGGCGCTTGGCTTCTAAGGCTGCATACCAGCGTCGTTGCTGCTCATCGAGACGACTCATAAACAGATTGATTTGTTGATGCCATTCTTGCTCAGCGTGAGTCTCTTCCTGTTGGCAAAACTGACAATTACATTGATGGGGGCTGAGGGCGATGTTAGTGCTCATGGACTCTAGTTCTAACAAATATGTTGAGCCTGTCCCCTAGACTAAACTATGAAGTTATTTTTGAACAGCCCCTAGCTTGCGCTGGTTTTCTGGGATAGTTTCGATCTGTTGAGCAATCCAGGTATCGACGCGCTGTAATTCCTCAGTCAGTCGCGCTGCATTCTCAGTAAATTCGGCTCGCTCTTCTGGCGATAATTCAATCAAGCGATCGCGTATGGCGTTGACCATTTTGATGGCATTTTCCGCATCCCTGCTAGAAATAGTGGCTTACGTTCCCCAGCGATCACAGATAGACTATGGAGGTAAAGTAATGTTTTTTTCAGAAAAATAATTAGCAGCATGAGAAAATATTTATAAATTCCATCCAGGTTTCCACATATTTTGTCCCGATTCGGATAATGAAAAAAATATACGTGACAGGAGTAGTAGGATTCTCAATTATTTCAGGAATTTTTTTAACTTAAAAATAAAATTTTAAGAGGGTAAAAATTCTAGCCATCTTATTTTCTCGTTAGCTTTATTGCCTGTTTTAAATAATCGATAAAAATCATAGTAGGAAAAGGCTTTCTCCTTGCTGCCACTGAGCGAGTAAAAGAAAAGTCATAATTTTTGGGTTCCGTGTCCTCGCTTTTTCAACAAGAGGTTTTTCCCATCCGTTCAAGCCCATTGGACAAGAGTTTTTGCACAATATCAAGGCATTCCGATATGTTCTCGAACAGACCAGTGGATGGCTGCGGCTACGGAGATTAGCTTTTAGCAATTTGACAATAAAGTAGCCTTGACTTTAAAAGAGTTAATATATCTTTAGAATTCTAAACAATAAAAGTAGACTTGAGAATGAGCGTAGCAACAATAAATCGATATCTACAAGGAAATTTTGCTCCGAGCGAGCGAGAAATTGATGCAGATAATTTAGAAGTAATTGGACAAATCCCAGCAGATTTATCGGGAATCTTCCTTCGTAACGGGCCAAATCCTCAATTTCCGCCACTGGGACAGTATCATTGGTTCGATGGAGATGGAATGTTACATGAGGTGCAAATCAAAGGCGCTCAAGCTTCTTATCGCAATCGTTATGTGAAAACCGAAGGATTTAAGCTGGAAAAAGAGGCCAACAAGGCAATTTGGAGCGGAATTTTAGAACCTCCTCAAATGGATTTACCCTACGGACCCAGCAAAAACACTGCCAATACAGCTTTGGTCTGGCATTCAGGAAAATTGTTAGCTTTATGGGAAGGAGGTTCTCCTTACGAGCTCGAATTACTATCTTTAGAGACTCTCGGTCCCTATAATTTCAATGGACAACTGGATTGTTCTTTTACAGCTCATCCGAAAATAGATCCAGAAACCGGAGAATTAATCTTTTTTAGCTATTCTTTAGTGCAATCCCCCTATGTCAAATATGGGATAGTTTCTGCAACTGGAGAATTGTCGCCTCCTATTGAAATCGATATCCCGATAGGAGTCATGATGCATGATTTTGCGGTCACGAAAAACTACATCATCTTTATGGAACTGCCTTACACCTATAGGCAAGAAAGAGCAGAAAAAGGAGAAGCTGCATTAATGTTCGAGTCGGAGCGCCCAAGTCGTTTTGGCATTGTGCCCCGACATGGCGAGAATAAGGCTCCAATTTGGTTTGAGAGTCCTGCTTGTTATGTTTTTCACACTCTCAATGCCTATGAAGAAAACGACGAGGTAGTATTAATAGCCTGTCGTTCCGATTCTAGCAACGCCATATCTAGCTCAGATATAATTTCCGACCCAGAAACTGATCTTCCTAAATTACACCGATGGCGATTTAATTTAGCAACCAAAGAAGTATTGGAAGAAAGATTGAGTGAAGTAGCTTGTGAATTTCCTCGTATTAATGAAACATTAATCGGGCGGAAGAATCGTTACGGTTATCTGGGAACAATAGCCCCAACTCCTGTGCCATTATTCGATGGGCTCATGAAATATGATTTTGAGCAATTACACTCAAAAATCTATAAATTTGGTGAAGGTCGCTTCGGTGGAGAGGCTGTCTTCGTGTCAAAAGTTAATCCTCTTAGTGAAGATGATGGTTATTTAATAACTTTTGTCCATGATGAAAACTCGGAAACTTCTGAGTTAGTTATTGTTGATGCCAAAGAATTTGATAACGGTGTTATTGCTAGAGTCATTATTCCCCAAAGAGTCCCTTACGGGTTTCATGGACTTTGGATTTCACAAAGCGATCTTAGCAATTAATTAGAAGATTGAGGATTAGAAAAAACGATGGGCAGATGAACAGCCTCGTTCTCCTGCCTTGTTTAATCCTCCATTATCTTTTCGCCAAATATTTTTAAGAACAATAAAGGAAGTGAAATCAATCGTAATCACTGGCGGAACTCGTGGTCTTGGCTATGGATTAGCTGAAGCTTTTTTGAATCGTGACTGCGCCGTCACAATTTGTGGTCGCAATGCTCAAAGTCTGGAGCTAGCTCATCAATCTTTGGCTCGTCTTCACCCGAATCAAAAAATTGCCAGTCTGGTTTGTGATGTCAGCTCTTACAATCAGATTCAGACTTTGTGGGATAAAGCTGTAGGTAGTTTTGGGCAAGTTGATATCTGGATTAATAATGCCGGAATAGGTCATCCACGGCTCCCTTTATGGCAGCAAACACCAGAACAGATCCAAGCAGTAATTGATACTAATTTGAAGGGGACAATTTATGGGTCATCGGTAGCCCTCAAGGGAATGCTGAAACAGAATTATGGCGCCATCTACAATATGGAAGGTGAGGGGAGCAGCGGAACTATCCGAAAAAATTTAACCCTCTACGGCACAACCAAATATGGAGTCAGGTATTTAACTAATTCATTGGTGGAGGAAACTAAAGGAACCAAAATTATCGTGGGTTCTCTCAGTCCAGGTATAGTCGTGACCGACCTCATCACTGAACAATTAAATCATCGGCAAGAAGCAGAAAAAGAACGCATCAAAGGTTTGCTCAATATTTTAGCCGACCGGGTAGAAACGGTGGCACCATGGTTGGTCAACCGAATACTCGCTAATTCCACTTCTGGGGTTCGGATAGCCTGGTTGACAAAAAGTCAAGTCTTGAGCCGATTTATCTGTGCTCCTTTTCAAAAAAGAGATTTATTTTCTGCTCAAAAGAGATGAAAAATCAATTAATTAGATTTGTGGGCTCGACAAGCAGCAGCTTACTCGCATGTTTAGCGGTCTGCATTTTGAGCCAAGAAGCCATAGCCTCTGAAGCAGTAAGGCTCGAATCTGGATTTGGGCAAGAGTGGGTCTCAATTGCCGCCATGGAAAACTTTATTCAGACTGGCAAGACGACCTCTGGTATTAGGACTTACTTAAAAATAGCGCGGCAGGAACCAGAACAATTTCAGTCGCTATTAACTCAGCAAGTTCCGGTCAATCCAGTCAAATTGTATAAAGCCCTTACCAGTCAAGCAGGGGAATCTATCTTAGATCGAATCAGCGAAGTAATTCGTACTCCTTCTGGTCGAGCCAGTCGCCAATCATTACGTTCGGCTTTAGTGGGGTCGGCTTTAGCCGATGGGAACATCAGCTTAATTGAAGTATTTGCTAAGTACCCCACTCAGGAGTTATACGTTGATGGCAATCGCCTCCTGGAAGTCTATGCTCAAATTCAAGAAATTGGAGCCAAGCTCTCCTCAAATTCGCCAGTTCAGAATTTAGAATTCTGAACTCATTAAAAAAGATGAATAGATTGGCTAAAAGTATATAAAGTTTAAGTTATTTAAAGGGAATTATTAGTATGATAATAATCTTAACAACTTAGATGCCGTTCAGTTAAGGATTGTTTTAATTGTTAAGTAAAAGCAGCCAAAATCTCAGGCTGCTAGTTAATGGTTGTTTCGTTTACTGAATGAAAAGATAGGGGGAATCAAGTTTTCCCCCTTTAATTGTAGCAATGAAAGCTGACTCAATTCCCGTTTGCTCTTCGAGTAATTCACATAATTCTTCGAGAGTTGCATCATTATAGCGTTTCTAAATGAGATATATAGTTTATCTTATGCAAGAGGTCTAAAGATGATGACGGGAGTCTTCTGGCGGCATCAAGGTAAAATTAAGCACCAAACCGATTTTTCTCAGGAATGGTAGATATTAAAATTGAAATTCAAGGAGAAGGCGCGATCGCCGCTAGCGAAGAATTATTTTCTCTTGCTGAAATCTCTGGAAATTGGCAAACAGAGAGTCAAAAAAGCTGTTAGATTTATACCAGAACCAACGAGAACGTGTCACACAATCAAACAGAGCTTACTCTCGGAGAGATAAAAGCTATGCCCCAGTTTATCAGTGATTCTCTTGTCACTCTTGAGCTCAACCAACCAATATGGAATCGATTCTTCTGCGTTGCTCCTCTGATTGTTGTCGGGACGCGAGAAGAAAAAGGTGGCTACGATCTAGCCCCGAAACATATGGCCATACCTCTAGGCTGGGAAAACTACTTCGGATTCGTCTGCACTCCGCAGCATCATACTTATCAAAACATCCGTCGCGAGCAGGCATTTACGGTTAGCTTTCCGCGACCCACTCAGGTGGTCTCCATCAGCCTTTCTGCCGCACCTCGTTGTGATAACGATTCCAAACCTTCCCTTGCTGCT
>JBFRWL010000052.1:0-7845 GCA_051439565.1 Prochloraceae cyanobacterium | reverse complement strand
ATTGCCTAGTGTCTGTTGCCTTTCTTAATCGAAGTGTAGAAATGTTAAATGAAATTGGTATAACGTAATAGTATTTACTGAAGTTAATTATTCTTTCTAAAAGTTTTGTAGGAACTCACAGCGGTCCGACCCTAGTGAATCCTAAAACCAGGGTGGTATGGGAGCAACCAAAAAGGAAATCAGATTATCCTATCGATCGGGTTGTAAATTAGCAAACAAACTTTCCCAATTAATTGCAGCAGCCTTCTGTTCTTCTTCTCTAACCTCAAAAGTCTGATCGCAAGCTTGAGGAAGTTCAATTGCTTGGACGCAAACAGAGGCGATCGCTTCTCTACTCACTTGACCTTTAACATTATCTCCCTGGTCAAAATACAAGACTTTATCCCCTGGTTTTTCCGTTAAAGCGCAAGGTCTAACAATGGTATAAGTCAGTCCACTTTGCCGCACCGCCTCTTCTCCCCTTAACTTCCAAGTAAGAATTCCCCCTAATTGGTCGTTCATTCTTACTGCTGGCGGTTCTTCTGCTAAATTAATCCCCGGACGACCTGGACGAGTCACACCCGCTGAACTAACCATTACAAACTTAGGCGTTGGTTTGCCACCATAAGCTTGAATTGATTCTACCTCTAAGCCGAATAATCCCTTCTCAAACTTAGGATTTAGTCCTCCATCATATTCAAATTTACTCAGCATCAGTTGCATAGCATAAACTTTACTGGTATCAAAAGCCTTACCATCAGGTACGGTTTTGGCGCGAAAAACTGGAATTAGATCGGCAAAAGGAATGCGAATGGTAGTCCAGCAATTGTGTACGGTGTCGAAGGAATAGCAATAGCCAATTCCATCCCATTTACTCTCACAACGGATAATGAACTTATAACGCTTGCCATCTCCTTGAACTCGAAGTTCAATTCCCTCATATTGAGATAAATCCCAGGGAGGATTAAAATTGCGTGTGCGTACGGAGGCAAAACCGCCATTATTATCGGTAGAGACAATTCCAGAAAATACTGCTTTATTCCCCGCCAGTCGGATACTGCTTTCACTCACGCCACCCATAACTACATCATCTACAGCGCCCCAAGTTTCTTTTAAGTCTGTTGAGGGGTTGGCGAAATCAAATAATACTTTTTTTCCTGCTGGTTTGAGACTTTTTGCGGCGGCTTGGACTAGGTTCTTAATTCCCTGATATTCTACCATTTCAGGACTATCCACTACTTCAGGCAGATAGAATTTAATGCCCTGATAGTATTTTTCTCGGTTGGGGGTATCTCCTTCAACAGGTTGTACCCTAGTTCCCGTACAACAGACGATCGCAGCGACTCCATCCATTAGTTGAGGCGTTAAAGTTTCTGGGATCGTGATGTCTGCTTCAAATAGTTCTACTCGATCGCCGAGGATTTGTTTAGCTCTGTTAGCATCTCTAACTAAAGCGCGTACCTGATAATTATCCTCTAGAAGGCGGCGCACAACTCGCTTACCCACACCGCCAGTTGCTCCTGCAACCAGTATCACTCCCATTTTATTTGCTTCCCCTGCAGTTTTCTTGTCTGTATTGCCAATAAATATTCTTTTTAAGCAGCTAATCAAGGGAATAACCTCAAAATAGGTCAAGGTTTCCCATAATCTGCCAGCATTCCATTGAGAGCGTTTTTTTTCAGTCATAGCCCCATTCGCACCCTTATTACAACTTTAATAGATCGCGATCGAAAATTGGAAAGCTGTGGGAATATTTTGCCTTTGTTTGCACTAATGACAAACGATCGAGGAAGGATGTCAACAGATACACAAGCAAAAGTATTATACTTAAAGTTTGAAGATACTGTTTATTTGATTCCTTGACCAAAGCCTTACAAGGAGTAGTAATCTAGTAATATCACATTGGCAAAGAAAAGCTCTTTTTTGGCTATATATCTAATGAGACTCAAGCCTCTATATTGTTTGGTATCAATAGACACTGGGGTTTATCCCACATGCTTGGCTTGGTTACATTCATTTTCTTTCTAATGAGGGTTTTCTAGCAAAGAGACTTTCTATTGGAGTTTTTCCCAGCGCTATAGCAATCCGACTGGGAATTATAGAATCAAAAATCCCAGGAAACACAAATGCATAAAGTTCTGATTATTGTTAACGCTAAAGTAAAAGAGGCAGGAAGAATTATCTCAGCCTCACCAGTAACGCAGAAAATGGTCAGCGCTCTCTCTGAGGCGATCGAGAAAGAGATATTGTGCCATCAAAATTCTAGTATACCTGGGGAAGTTAGTGGTATTGACATATCCAAACCAGTGAAAATTGAGGTGATTTCTGCTGGTACTCTCTGGTCAGACTCCAAAAAACTGAAAACGAATAACCACACTTCAATCTACTGTCCCTTGACAATTCAGTTGCCCGATCATTTTGATTTTCCTGCTCGACGCATTTACAAAGCGTGTCAGGATATTAAAGGCAGGCGACGCTGGGTAGAAAAAAAATTAGGTTACAAGAGTTGCGTGAATGATTTCCAGTTAGGAGACCTTTGGTTGCCAATAATTCTTACTGCTCATGGTCCACTGTATGGAGAAGTAATTGGTGAAGGAGAAATACCCAATTCCTATCAGCAACCTGCAGATTTCCCAGATTCTCAGCGTCAGTCCCTCTATAATTTAGCCCATAACCTACTGGAGAACTTGAAGGCCTTACCAGCAGTTTATTTACTGCAGTTTAGTTGGCGCGCCCAAGAAATCGTCTTCGATCGCCTGTGGCCTTTTCCTGCGGCACCAGCACTCGCTAGTATTAGAGTTCAACAACCAGACCTATATACCTGTCATTGGCATTGTTTAACAGGTCAGCAAATTTCAGACCTGACCATTATTGGGAAAAAAACCGTGGCTGGAATTTAACTTTTTAAGCTAAAACAGGAAAACAAGGCTAAATTAACAAAGAGATTCTGGTAGTGCCTGTCTGAAACTAAAAAGTGAAGTTATTTCTCGGTATTGGTTCAAAGCCAAACAATCAAGTCCCTAATTCTTCAGAGTCGGGTTTAGGAACGTTCGGTGGCGTGTATACGCCTTCAATTCTGACGATCCTAGGCGTGATCATGTACCTGCGTTTTGGCTGGGTAGTGGGCAATGTTGGCTTGTTAGGCACGCTGATTATTGTCACCCTATCTACTCTGATTACTTTCTTAACTTCCCTATCTATCTGCGCGATCGCCACCGATCGAGTGGTGCGGGTAGGTGGAGCTTATCACATGATCAGTCGTTCTTTGGGCATTGAAACTGGAGGAGCGGTAGGAATTCCCCTCTATTTTGCCCAAGCTCTCTCTGTCGCCCTCTACACCATTGGTTTTGCCGAAAGCATGGTGCAAGCCTTCGGTCATCTCAGTCAGCTCTATGTCGCCCTAGCCGTGACTATTGCCGTGGCAGTTCTGGCTCTAACTTCAGCTAGTCTTGCCATTCGCGCCCAGTATATTATCATGGCGGCGATCATACTTTCCCTAATTTCCTTCCTGTTCGGTCATAACCTCGGCAACGGTCAAATTAATATGTTAGCAGCACCGTCTGAGTCTTCCGAGTCTTTCTGGAAGGTATTTGCAGTTTTCTTCCCAGCTGTCACGGGGATTATGGCTGGGGTGAATATGTCGGGAGATTTGCGCGATCCCACCCATTCTATTCCTAGAGGAACTCTAGCAGCAGTTGGCACAGGATACGTTATCTATATGATTTTGCCAATTCTGATGTCAATGCGGGCACCCGTCGAGGCTTTAATAGACCAACCGCTAATTATGGAGCAGATGGCATTGTGGGGTCCGGCAATCTTGTTGGGAGTTTGGGGAGCAACTCTCTCTAGCGCGATCGGGAGTATTTTGGGAGCGCCGAGGGTATTACAGGCATTAGCCAGAGATGGGGTGTTACCTGATTGGATGCGCTTTCTGGGTAGTGGTAGCGGACCTGATGACGAACCGAGAGTGGGTACGGCTGTCACCTTATTTGTGGCGATCGCTGCCGTTTGTATCGGCGACCTGAATTTAATCGCGCCAGTGCTGACGATGTTCTTCCTCACCACCTATTTGGTGTTGAATGTTTCGGCAGGAATTGAAACTTTCCTGCAAAGTCCCTCTTTCCGCCCTACCTTTAGGGTTCATTGGATTCTCTCTTTTTTAGGTGCCGCTGGTTGTCTGGCGGTAATGTTTTTGATTAACCCGATCGCGACACTAGTTGCGGGCGCGATCGTCTTAGGGATTTATTTCTGGCTCTCAGGGCGAGAATTGACCACTACTTGGGGGGATGTCAGACGCGGGATTTGGATGGCGCTGCTGCGAGAAGCTATCCTGCAAACCGACCACACCCACGATACTAAAAACTGGCGACCTTCAATTCTGGTACTTTCTGGCGCTCCTTCTCGTCGCTGGTCTTTAATTAAATTAGCGGATGCTCTTACTCACAAAAAGGGTCTGATTACCGTTTCTAGCATTCTTCCCAGCGGTCTGGAAAGTTCCCGCACGATCGCCTTAGAGCGTAGAATCCGTAATTATCTGCAACGGCGAGGTGTACAAGCACTTGTACGCTTAGTGAGTGCCCCGGAACCCTTTGAAGGCGCGATTCGATTAGTCGAAACTTACGGCTTAGGCTCTCTGGTACCTAATACGATTCTGCTGGGAGATAGCGAAGATAAATCCCGGCGCGAGCGCTACTGCTCTACGCTAGCTCATTTCCACATGCTAGGTCGCAATGTGGTTATTTTTCGAGAAAACCATGCTCTCGGTTTTGGTCGTCGCCGCCGAATTGACGTATGGTGGGGAGGGATGCAAGCTAATGGTAGTTTAATGTTGCTCCTAGCTTATCTACTGCGAAAAGATATAGAATGGCGCGATGCTAAATTGTTTCTCAAGCTAGTTGTTAGTGATGAAACTGCTGCGAGTGCTGCCAGAAAAAATGTACAAAATTTAGTAGAAAAGTTGCGTATTAGTGCGATTCCTGAGGTACTAGTAGCAAAAGAGCGTTCCTTCGATGAAATTCTCCACTCTTCTTCTAATAATTCCGATCTAGTTCTTTTGGGTATGGCAAGACCAGGAAAAAACTTTACCGCATATTACGAAAGATTACAAGCACGGGCTGCTAATCTTCCTACGACCCTTTTTGTTCTTGCCGCTCCCGATTTTCCTTTTGAGGAAGTTCTCACTGATTGAGCTATCTTGACTATAACTAACAACTGACGACCAGATGGAAAGAGATATAATTCGTCAAAGAGAACAAACAACAGGGTGGTTGATGGTAATTCCCGCCTTGTTTGTATTAGCATTAGTATTTGTCTACCCAATTGGACGTGCTTTCTGGCTCAGTTTATTTACTGAAAATCTAGGCACTCAGTTGCAACCATTTTTTTCCGGGTTGGCTAATTATGGGCGGATGGTTGGCGACGGACGCTTCTGGCAAAGTATACAAAATACGGCAATCTTTACTGCTATCAGCGTATCTTTAGAATTATTGCTGGGAATGGGAATTGCTCTAGTACTAAATCAATCTTTTCGGGGAAGAGGTTTGGTAAGAACTGTTGCTATTATCCCTTGGGCTTTGCCAACTGCTGTGATGGGATTAGCTTGGGCTTGGATTTTTAACGATCAGTATGGCATTGTCAACGATATTTTGCAACGTTTGGGCACGATCGAGACTGGTATTAACTGGCTCGGAGATCCCACTTTAGCTATGCTAGCTTTGATAGTTGCCGATGTCTGGAAAACAATTCCTTTTATCAGCATAATTTTGCTAGCAGGGTTGCAATCTATTAGTGTCGATCTCTACGAAGCCCATGCAATTGACGGTGCTAATTCTTGGCAAAGCTTTCGTCAAATTACGCTACCTTTACTCATGCCTCAAATCCTTATTTCCCTCTTATTTAGATTTGCCCAGGCATTCGGCATTTTTGACTTGGTACAGGTCATGACGGGAGGAGGACCAGGCGGAGCAACAGAAACAGTTTCTATCTACATCTACTCTACGGTAATGCGTTACCTCGATTTTGGTTATGGCTCAGCTTTAATAGTAGTAACGTTTTCTTTGTTGATTGCCGCCGTAGCTATTACCAGTTTCTTTTTGGCAAAAACAAGATAAAATTTTAGATAATGCTTAGTGTTCTCTTCACCATGAACTTAGAGAAATGTCAAATTCCGACCAAGAAATACAGCAATTTTTTGAGGAATATGCTAAAGCATTTAACGATTTTAACGCTGCCAAAATAGCTGGATATTTTAATTTTCCTAGTATGATTATTGATAAAGATGGAGCTGTTTCTTTTTCTCAACTCTGGGAAGCTAGGAAAAATTTTGAACAACTTGTGGCACATCATCGGGAAATTGGCTACAGCCATGCAAAGATTAAATCTCTAACAATAGACTCAATATCCTCAAATATATTATGTCTGGTGCAAGTTTCTTGGATATTGATAGGTTATAACGGCAGTATTATTAATGAATTTGACAGCTCTTATACTCTATGTAAATATCAAAATACATGGCGAATAACTGTTGTTTTACTTCACTAGAACACCAATTTAGTAATCGGCACTAGTGAGCAACCGGAGTTGATTTTTGATGGTTGATTGTTAATGGTAAAGTCATCTTAACAATGAATAATGAACAATAATTAATATGAACATTACAGAAAAAAAATCGAGAATCGAAACTAAGAAAATTATTCTTTGGCTGAGTATATTTTTCATTGTTTTATTTTTCCTCATGCCAATTCTTTGGCAATTGCTAACTTCTTTAAAGGTAAATGCAGATATTTCTGCGGTTCCCAATATCTATTTTCCTACGAGAATTACCTTCAAACATTACAGTGAATTATTTACTCGCCGCGAATTTATTTTCTATATTCTTAATAGTGCATTTGTTTCTTTTGCTTCGACAATTTTGTGTTTAGCAATAGGAGCTCCGGCTGCTTATGCTTTAGCAAGATTGCGACTTCCAGGAGAGCAAATTATTCTAGCAAGTGTCCTAATTGTTACTCTATTTCCCTACGTGTTGTTATTTTTAGGGCTGTTGGAAGTTATTAGAGCTGTTAATTTAGGCAATAATTATTTAGCATTAATCATCCCTTATACAGCAATTAACCTGCCACTGACAATTCTGGTGATGCGCAGTTTCTTTAAACAATTACCCAAGGATTTAGAAGACGCGGCTAAGGTGGATGGATATAAAACTATTCCTATGCTGCTAAATATTGTCTTACCAATGACAATTCCTGCTTTGGTAACTACGGGAATTCTAACTGTTATTTTTGCTTGGAATGAATATATTTTTGCCCTGACCTTTATTACTCAGGAGAAAATGAAAACTATTCCGGTAGCGACTGCACAGTTAGGAGGAACAACAGTATTTGAAATTCCCTATGGACCGATCGCCGCAGCAACAGTTTTAGGTACTTTACCGCTAGTATTGCTGGTGCTATTTTTCCAGCGTCGAATTGTTCAGGGTTTAACTGCTGGTGCGGTTAAGGGTTGAACAGAAATGTCGATCGCAGGGTTCAGGGATTCTTGAAGCTCTATCTATTTAGCCACTTTTGAGAATTGGTATAACCTTTCTGGCACCGCTTCGTAAATTCAGAAGGGATCGTTTTTTTCCTAAAGTCCAGTTTTGATCGCTCTGTGCAAAATTTTGTCAGTCAACCAGTACCGCATTCGACAACAAATTATAAATCTTTTATCAAAAACTATAGTTAAAAGCAACCGCTAAATTGCTGAATTTTGCTTGATGTGGTTTTTATCCATCAAAATGGTAGTCGAAATTAAGCAATTTTGATGAAGAGGTTCAGTGTAATAAAAAATAAAATGTTAGTAACATTCTAAATTTAAGAATATCTCTAAAAC
>JBFRWL010000051.1:0-3696 GCA_051439565.1 Prochloraceae cyanobacterium | reverse complement strand
GTGTATAAGAGACAGGTAAAGCAGTGAGGGAACCGCCTCCTAATTCAGAACTCAGGTGAGTAGAACGTTCTAAGAGGCGCGAATGAATGTAGAAAATATCTCCAGGGAAAGCTTCTCTAGCAGGAGGACGACGCAGCAGCAGAGATAATTCTCGATAGGCGCGGGCGTGCTGGATCAGATCGTCGTAGATAATGAGAACATCTCGACCTCGTTCCATGAAATATTCTGCCATAGTGGTGGCAGCATAGGGAGTAATGTACTGCAATCCTGGTGGCGTTTCTCCTCCCGCAACTACTACAATGCAGTAGTCCATTGCACCGCGATCGCGCAAAGTAGCAATTAGTTTAGCAACAGCAGAACTGCGCTGACCAATGCTGCAGTAGACGCAGATAACATCTTGATCTTTTTGATTGAGAATGGTATCGAGGGCGATCGCTGTTTTTCCCGTTTGGCGATCGCCTAAGATTAACTCTCGCTGTCCTCTACCAATAGGAATCAGCGCGTCGATCGCCTTGATACCTGTTTGCAGCGGTACACTCACGGGGTCACGATCCATAATTGCTGGTGCTTCTCTTTCTATAGGACGGCGTTTGCTTGTGATAAGTGTACCCCGATTATCCAGAGGACGACCCGCAGCATCCACAACTCTTCCCAGCAATCCCTTACCTACCGGAGCATCTAACACTCTACCCGTGCGTCGGACTTCGCAACCTGCCTTAAGTGCTTCGCTATCGTCCAGCAAGATAATACCGACTTCCTCCGGGTCGAGATTAAAAGCCATACCCAGGCAATTTCCCGGAAATTCCACTAACTCTTCCGATTCTACGTTAGGTAAGCCTACAGCGCGAGCAATTCCACTACCTAAATAGATGATAGTGCCAATTTCTTGAGCTTGCAATTCAAGGCGATGGTTGCTTAAAACCTGCTCGGAAACTTTAAAAGTCTCGTCTAGGAGTGTTTTTAATGGTTCGGAATTGCTAGTCAAGTCGCTGCGCTCCTAATTTATATTCAGGAAATAACTCTTTAGTGGGAGCATCCCACTTTGGAAAAAACATACTGCATTAAGCTATGCGATCGTGATTCTACCGTCTACCTAAAAAAATATATTTGCGAAAGAATAAACTAAATGCTGCCCTTAGTCGGAGTTCCTCCTACAATTGCTTCTATTTACTTATTACTTGAATAGTAGAGCTTGGCTCCAATAACACCGAACTCTTTTAATTTACCCGCAGCTTCACCATAGACAAACTCGACCTCTGCTCCACTCATTACCACATCAACGATGAGAGAATCAAAGTCAGTCGCATCGATGGGATAGGGAATGACCAGCGTTTTCACCTGACCCCGGCTTAAAGCGGTTTCAACACCTTGCTGCTCAAGCACTGCTGTCCCGTTTCTGTTGTACAGGCTAACCAGTTCTTCGACCACGCTTAGGTCATGAGCTTGCTCAAATTCGTCTGAGATTTGTTTGACAATATGGGCAATTTCTCTTGACGGCAGTTTGAAATCAATCGGCTCGATGGCAACCACTACCTCTTTTATGGTCGGGTGGAGGCTATTGTTTACCGCATGGGCCTGCTTTAGATTACCACCCAGGATAAGTCGTTCCAAATCAGCATTCTCCAAAAAAAGTCGCTCAATCTCTTCAGCCGCCACTTTGACAAAGCGGCGCTCATACTCCTTCCTACGAGCATCTTGACCCGAATCCTTAGCAGCATGGGTGGAATCTGCACTGCGTTTTGTTAGTGGAAAACGAGATCTCCTCATCTGCTCTAGGTCTGTTTCCACTGTGAGCTCATCAGTGGTTCGAGAGAGCAACACCTCAACTAGCCTAGATTCATCTCCAGAGAACAGAGCAACTAAGTATTCTTTATACTGATCGAGGGCAAATAGGAGATGCTTGATTTGCGGAAACCCATAGTAGAGACGTGTTGGTATGCTAACCGGTAAATCAACCGCCATAAAATCTTCGAGATCGCTAAATAAGACAATAGATCGGCCAGTTGGTCGTTCCTGCAGCCGCCCTACGACCATCTCTTCGACACGGGCCCACTTCTTCACGTTATCGAAGCGTTTAAATTCTTCAGGGGCCAGTTGCTCTTCGATTCGCTTGGTTTCATTCTTTAAATCGATCAACCAGGCCGGTCGCTCTCGCTGGTTTTCGGGTTTGGTGGTATCGATATCGACATAGGCTGTCAGTATGGGCCTGTTCTTGTAGTTGTGAGTAGTTACAAATTCTCGGAACTCTTCCAGGATTTCGTTGATTTTTGCTTTCATAATAATACCTTCATGGTTTGATCGAGGTGCTGGCTCTTTGTGAGTGAATGCCTAACAGTTAAGCTCAACCACCGCTAATGCGTAGCACTGTTAGCTTATTTATCTTTACTTTTAGCTGTCGGTTGCAGCGATAGGATTTATCGAAGCACTTAAAAGCAAAATACTTAGTACTTATCAACATATTAATTGTGCTGATGATTAGATCTATTAGTTTCATCTCACAAGTATGGTCTAACCAGATTATCATACAATACAAGCAGGGTAAGAGCGTCTCAAACTCTATTGACAAAAGGATTGTAGAACACTCATCTAAAGTCCAATGGACCCTTAGAGGTTCCAAACACGCCAATATGAGAGAATTACGTTTTTACGCTGCCGATCGAGTGTGGCGTATGGCATTTGCTTTTGATCGCCAACGTCAAGCAATTCTACTGGTAAGAGGCGATAAATCTGGTATTTCTGGAAAACAATCTTATCGTCAGCTTATCAAAAAAGCAGATACAACATTTGATAGTTATTTGGAACAAATGTAACTGAAGTCAGGAAAAACAACTAATGGATATCACTCTTCAAGAAAAACTGAAAAGTCTACCTCGCGATCGCCAAGAAAAAATTGCTAGTCGTGCCAAGGAATTAATTCAAGAAGAGTACACACGACGAAAAATAAGTAAACAACCTCAAGTGACTCAGAAACATCAAGCTTAACGGCTTTTGATAAAAGACTCAGAAGAAAGTAGTGGGAGTCTGAAAATTCTAAACAGACTCCCAAATGTATATTGATTTTTCCTCATCTATTTTCTGTGCTGTAAAATTACAGAAAATTTCGGTAGAGCCAGATACAATTATCGCTAGGTCTAATTTATTCCGTCCTAATCGTTGAAATCTGACTCAGATAAATGAAAAAAAAAGATAGAATTTTTTCTGAAGTTTACAAAGTAGACGAATCTACCAATGTGTGTATGATTGAGATTGCACTAGAGCGGTATTCCGAAATTTTCAACAAATGGGATTCTGCTCCCTTTAAGCGTCGAGAAGTTAATCTAGAGTTAGAAGAGTATCTAAAAAGATGCTCTGATGAAATTCCTTTTCGATATTCGATTGAATTGAACATTGCCATACCACAAGGAAATAAAAATCAACAAAGGGAAGATGAATCAAGGAATGGCATTAAAAACCATTTTAATTTCAAAATATATCTTCTCAAAGAAAAGCTAAATAAAAACAATCGCCGCACTCTTTATTGTGCCTTAGCTGGTTTTTTTCTTCTGGGAGGAGTGCTAATTTGGCAGAGTTTTCCCAACAGCATTTTCCCATCTATTCTTGAGCAAGTACGTACCATTGGAGGGTGGTTTTTTTTATGGGAAGCATTTTCACTGTTTTTTTTCAGTAATTATGAACTCTATCACAGTTACCGAACTT
>JBFRWL010000050.1:0-5635 GCA_051439565.1 Prochloraceae cyanobacterium | reverse complement strand
TAACTATCATGGACATCTGTTAGTTCGAGTAAAATCTTATGCTCAAGACGAATGTAAAAATGCTATTTTAGACTGTCGGAAGTTGTTAGAACTCAAACTATCGGTTCTGTCAATAATTATCAAAGAGCCAACAGGCTCTACTCTTTGGTCTGAGGATAAATACGTTAAGTGCTATCTCAATCAAGCAACGACTGCAGTGACATTCGAATCTACTGCTCATACTAAAAAACACCAAGCTAAGATGAAATATCGAGGGGTAGAAATCTCCAGACAGAACAACAAGTTATTGCTCTTTCAAACAGCAGCCAAATTATCTCTAAAATATCGAGGACAATCTTATTCTAAATAAACTTCGTGATAGTTACTTTCCCCATAGTAAAAGTCCTCTGAATCACAAGTTTTTTAGGTCGCAACAGACTTATTCAAATTAGTCTGTTACCCTACTAGCGAGCGATAAACTGGGAAATATCCGACCCGACTCCGAGTATCAGACTAAAGTTTCTAAGTACATTGAGAAGATTTGCCATTGGGCGCGGGCGTAAAACTCAAACAAATTGCGTCACTCAAATCTATCTGAAGATCAGCACTCGAGAACAATCCGACATTCATAGCAAGACTTTTAAAAGAAGAGCTTTGTAACCAGATTGAGACTTGGAAATGGTAAATCAAGAAAGTAAGCTTTAAGAATTATTTGATAAATAGGCTTGAAATCCTCTCTAATTGTTGAGCAATCTTTTTTAAAAGTTCCCCAATTTATAGAAAAATCTCTTGATGTCAAGCAACAAAATTTTCTCAGTGGAAGCATTGATAGCTCAGCTAGGTACCTGGCACAGACAAAAAAGGAGTGGCACTCTCGAAGTAATTGCTAGCCGCCAAATTAGCTGGCGAGTTTTTTTCAAAGAGGGAATGCTGACCTGGTTAGCTGGTGGTCCTGACCAGAACAGAAGATGGAAGCAGATAATCAAGAATAACTGTCCTGAACTCAGCTCAGTATCGGAGCGCGAACTACAGATATTAACCAGCTCCTACCGAGAATATCTCATCCTGAGCAAAATCCATCAACAAGGCGAGCTTACTACCACTGCTGCTGCCCAAGTGCGAAAAACAGTTCTGCTCGAAAGATTTTTCGACTTATTTCAATACATTGAAACTAATCGGATAGGCTGCTCCCATCATGGGCTGGTCCATAAATTGCCGCAGTCAGGATTAAGCGGTTTGCCCCCCAACGAAGTTTATCTCCCTGCCTGGATAGAATGGCAAAAATGGGTCAAAGCTTCCCTTAAGGGAGTCTTCCCAGATTCCTTTGTGCTGGTAGAGCGTCCGCCAATTATCTCGAGAATGGCTAACATAGCAATCAAGCAGCTCATCACTGACTATGTTGATGGAACTTCTACTCTCAGACAGATTGCACTTAAAAGTGAGCGAGATTTATTGAGCTTGGCTCAAGGCTTAATGCCTTTGATTAATGCCGGAGGATTATCTTTATCTCCAACTCCTCATTGGCAAAGATTAAGAGAAGGAAGAGCGCACAACAAAGCCGCTCAGAAACGACCAATAAATAGCGGCCCTCTCATTGCTGCTATTGACGATAGCCCTAGCGCTTGTCGAGTTCTCCAAGAGATTCTTAGCGCTGCTGATTTTCGTGTTCTTTCCATCCCTGAGCCATTGAAAGCGCTACCAACCTTAGTTAAGATCAAGCCGGATCTCATTTTGCTAGATTTGCTGATGCCTCAAATCAACGGCTACCAACTTTGTTCCCATTTGCGCCAAGTTACCACTCTCAAGAAGACACCCATTATCTTTTTTACTGCTCAAGAAGGCATTATTAACCGTGTTAAAGCCAAGATGGTAGGGGCTAATGGTTATCTTACTAAACCTATTAGTGCAGAAAAATTGTTAGGGACAATCACTCAACACTTACGAACTAGTTCAAAGAAGGCAGAGGTGAGATAAACACAAGGCAGAAAGACAATTTAAAAGTAGATTTAGACTATTTTTAATTGGGGACTCTTCATAATTTTTATGAAGAGGGGACACGGAACCCAAATCGTGGAAGGCAACAAGGCATGATAAAGAAGCTGCTCAGAAAGTTGTTAATGAGATCGAACAATTAGGGAGCAAAGCACGCCGCGTTCCCAAAGGTCTAGCGGGTCGCCAAGGGGTCGCTGTGGCTGCTGATGTGGCTTTTGATCGTCAATCTAAAACTTCTAGCAATTTTTGTAGTACAATTCGATCTTCTGGTTTAGGAGATAAACGGCCACTCTCCAAATCCCTAATCCAACTTTGACTTTTGCCCATCTTTTCTGCTAAGTTTCTCTGACTAATTCCCTGACTTTTTCTGGCAGCTAAAATCTGTTCGGCATTTAATGCTTTAGTTGTTTTTGATTTATGTGTCTGGCGGGTTCTTCGCTGTTTTTTGTTGGCTAGTTTGGTTAGTTTCTCTTGCCACTGTAATGGCAGCTCAAAAGACAAGATGCGAGCTTTCATTAACATATCCCATTTGCCAGGGGGACTGGAGTCAGTCAAGCTTTGGTTGCTGTTAGCATCATTAATCCAGAATTCTACGGCGGCATCAGCATCGTCAGGAAGAGCCGCTAATTTAGCCCATAATGGCTGAATCTCTCTTGGATAGGTTACTGGATCGAAAACAGGCTTGATGCCATAATGACTAAGAATTTCTAAGTCACTTTCAAAAGTTCGCAATAAACGTTTTCTGACTTCCCTTTGTAAATAAGCTTGATTGATTTTATTATTTCCATAGGCAACTTGCATTAACTTGGTGACAGTAATGCGTTGTTCTTTACCCATTTTGGTTTTGAACAGCAACCACAGGATCATACGAGCTGCTCCCTCATGTTGTTGCCAAATGGTAATTACTGTGTTTAACACAAATTTAGGTAAAGTCCCGTACTGATAGAAAGCATTCCGCTCTTTATAGCCCTGTTTATTTAAAAAATATCGCGCCCAGATACCTGGTCGTAACCGAAAAGTTAGGCCAACTAGATGTTTGTAGCCAAGAGAATCTTCTTGAAAGTGGTGTTTAATTTCTAATAAATGCCACAGCCGGCTTTGTGTGATAGAGAAACCTGGAACTTTACCTTGCTGGGGCCAGTTAATAGAGGTGATAATTTGACAAGGTTGCTGGGCAAGGGTCTTAATCAAAGTAAGCTTAGTCGCTTTAGTGAGATCCTTGCGTTTATCTAAGCCTAGATATTTCTCAATTTGGCTATCGTTGAGAATAAAATCTTCTTCCCAAGGATGGTCTAAGAAGGTAGCATAAGCAGCATAGATGAGGTGTAAGCAAGCAGCTCGAAGATCTATGCTGCTTATGGCACAAAGGGCTGCTTTTTCTTTAAGCAGATGGGGAGCATCTGATTGAAGGTCGTGGGTAAGTTGGAAACTAATCGCTCCCTTTCCTTGTTTAACTGGTCGCTGATAATATAGCTGACCTTGAGTATCACTCTTCCAAGGCAAGATTTTGGCACTTGTCAGCAGGTTGCAGCTTTCCCAGATGACGATCGAAGAGGCCAGGGCATTATTGTGTCCATTGACAAAAAGCTCGTGGCTGCCAGCTATATTAAGATGGGCTTTATATCGGCCCTTTTTCGAATGCAAGGGGACTGGACTACTATTGGGGCAGCTAACTATACACTGAGGGTCTGGATAATAGCCTTGACAACAATTACAAAGATCGGCTTCGATTTGATATGTTTCCTGATTGAATTTAATGGCGTTAGTGGGACATTTCTTTCGGCAAATGCCACAGCCAAAGCAACTTCGAGCAATAGTGTATCCCATGAAAATCTGCCTTTTATTGATTTTGACTTACCCTCCAATTGCTCTTAGCTCAGCACTATTTGTATGAAAGAGCATCTAATTTGTTACTCTTCCTCTATCTAATAAATACCCGGCGATTGTTTATGGCGATCGATCTGACTGAGCTAAAGTGAAGATATTCCCTCTTTAAAGAGAAGATTATCTCAACTGACACTGAACAAATAGTTCTTGTCGTTCATCTTTACCAAATCTTTAAAAAAAAGAGCTGTCTGCTAACTAGAATTAATTCAATAATTTCTTTGAAAAAGCTAATTTCTTCTCGATTATTTAGTCTTAACTTAATTAAAATTTCTGTAAAGATGGTGCTATAAAGGCTTTGACAAATTGCTAAGATGTATTGATTTATTACCAGAGTTTATTGGTTTATGTAGATGTATTATGATTTTTGAAGAAAGAACAATTAGACTTTTAAGATATCGCTCCTCAGCTAAGGGGTGATAAAGTCACTGGTAGGCATCATCGGCTTAATTTGACTCAAGAAAACGAGTCAACCATCTGTTACTCCCTCCGTCAGATAGACGGGGGGAGTAGTTCATTAATGCGTCTATTAGAATTCAAAAGTAGTTCTAACTGTCACCACGAAAATATCGCCATTGTTGTTATCGTGATTGGGAGCTGTAATCCAGATCAAACCGGGTGTAATCGAGAGATTATTCCTGACCTGGTATCGATACAAAGCTTCTATATGCAGTGAAATATCTGGATCGCTTCTTCTGCCGTCAATTGTAAAACCACTGGTACCAGTTAACCTAGGTTCCTGACCGATGATAAAACCAAGTAGGTTTCCTTCTTTGCCCAGATCCAGGAAAGCAAATGTCAGAGCATAGTTCCAAACGTGAGCATCTCCGAGTCCGAGGACGATTGCATCGGTAAACCCGGCCCAACCGCCAATGACAAATTTAGGACTGACCCTGAAGGAAGTTTCTAAACTGTAGGAATTGCCCACCACTGAGCGATCGAGATCGACTTGAGATCTCAAACTACCAGTTCCGGTTTTGAGGTCGGAATCACTATAGGTGTTAATGTAAAGTAGTCCGAGAAGAATTCTATCAGTAGGGTTCAACTTTAGGCGTAGAGCAGTACTGTAGTCACCATTAAATAAACCATCACCAGGATTCCGATCTTCTCTCTCTCCACTAAAATAACCTACACCAAGAGTCGCTAGATCGCTGAATCTGTATCTGAAGCCAATACCACCACTTTCCACCAGCCTGTAGACGGGATTCTTACGACCAAAACGGGAAATTGAACCCGTTCCTCTGTCACTAAAGATTGGATTTACAGCAGAGACATCATCTCCTCGAGCTGCAACCAAAATCCTAGCATTTTTACCGAGAGGAAATCGATAAGATAAAGTACTAACTCTAAGAGCATTATCAGTATTTGTGTCAAAACCTAAGCGCCCTTCATTAGTAATTCTGCCAAGATAAGAAAATCTCTCAAAGTTTCCGCCGCTAAAACTGACTGTCAATCTATCTTTGCCGTTAAAACTGCTTCTGAAACTTAGCTTAGTGCGCTGTTGCAGGGCAAGGTTCCCATCAGTGTTATCTCCAAAGTCACCGCTGAGAGCGACAATAACTTCACCTGACAGGGTGGTGGTGGGAGAAAATTGACGATCTTCTACTTGTGTGGTGCGAGTTTCTAGGAGTTCAGCGCGGCGGTTTAACCTATTTAGTTCAGTAGCAAAATCGGTTTGTAGCCTCTGTAAAGTTGCCAGTTCTTCTGGAGTCAGAGACTCAGCAGTCTTGATACCCACGGACTGATTGAGAGCATCAAGGAGAGCCTGTAACTCCGCAGC
>JBFRWL010000049.1:0-6021 GCA_051439565.1 Prochloraceae cyanobacterium | reverse complement strand
TAAAAAACGACTGACATCACGACTTCCTATTTCTGACTTCGAGCCGAAGGCGAAGATAATGTCTTCGCGGGCGTAAGCACTATCTCCTCTAACTAAGATTTTGGTCTCAGACCATTGGGCGCGAATTAGACCAATTATTCTTTGCAGTTCTTCTAAGGCTCCTTCGGCAGGGTCTACATTGGAAGAACGAAGTGAGCGCTACCAACAAGTGATGACCGCAGAAAATGTATAAAGGTGCGTAACACACCCCATGGTAATAACTGTTGAAGAAAGCCCCTTCGCATATTACCGTGTACTTGGTCATCGGTTACATCCATGTCCAGAATAATTTGGCGCGGTGGCTTGCGGTAGGATTCCAGAAAGATATCCACAAAAGCTTGCTCCAGCTCTTTGGGTTGATGCTCTATGCGATGGTAGCGACTAGAAGCTTGGTCGAGGATTGTTTCTGGACAATATTCTAGTCGGTTCAAGGTACTCTTTCCTGCCAAGACCGCTTCGTTTGCGTCAATAAAGTTGAGTTTTGATAGGGCGATTGCCTTTCTCTGGATCAGAGCGCAATTTGTCATGATCATTGACATCTTCATAACCTAAAACGATGCCATAAACTCTTTGTGCTAATAACTGATGCACCGAATAATCTACATAGGATTCTGCTCGATAATCTCGAAAACCCAATCGCAAAACGAGCAGTGATTTTTAGCTTTTTATCTAACTCTGCCATCAACACAATTCCTGCGTCTGAGGTAATTCTTCCTCCCTCAAAATTGGCGATTACTTTTCTTCCTTTTATACTTCCAAAGTTTAATTCGTTGACGAGATAGTCTATTGAGGCAGGAGTCATAAAATAGATTAATTAAAATTACTTTCCTCCCTAAATTGTATCTGATTCATAAGCGTTTTTCAGGTAAAATTAGGGGGGAAATAAATATATTTGCGTGATATTTACGCCAAGTAAATTGCTTTTTGTTCAAAGTCTAATTGATTTTGATGTAGGCAGGAACTCTCACAACATACTGTCGTTTGACAGCAGGAGCTAACACCAGGGTCAAACCTAGATGCGGTATGCTTTTGGGTTTTAGCGATCGCCTTTGGGGTGAGAAATACGGGTTACAACTGTAGTTTCTGTTATGTACAAAATATCAAGAGCATGACAGTATTTTTACCTTTCCAGTACGCCCTTCAATGCTACCCTTAGAGACACACATATTCAGAAGAAGCGGACTATGAAGGTCAAACATTTTGTCAATCTTCACAAAGGAACCACCTTTATATTTGTGTTAGGGTTGATGCTAGCTTATCAGAACTTCACGCTTGGGCCTTGGGTATATCTGGCTCTCCACGGCACCTATGGTTTTTTGTGGTTGCTCAAAGACCGACTCTATCCAGATAAACAGTGGGAACAAGAAGTTCCCTTGTGGACAGGCTTGATCGGTTTGGTACTGGTAAGCTTATACTGGGTAGCTCCTTTCATCCTGATTAGTAATAGAGTTGAGCCAGCACTGCCCTTGGTGGCCGCCGCGATCGCCCTCAATATATTAGGGGTCTTTCTTCACTATGGCAGCGATGCTCAGAAGTATTACACCCTCAGGTATAAAGCTGGGCTGATTACGGAAGGCTTCTTTGCCCGTTGTCGAAATACTAATTACCTGGGCGAGATCTTGATCTACTTAGCTTTTGCTATGCTGGCGATGCACTGGCTGCCCTTTGTGATTTTGGGGGGATTTATTGCTGGTATGTTCATTCCCAACATGCTCAAAAAAGACCAGTCCCTCTCCCGTTATCCAGAGTTTGAAGTTTATAAAGCGAACTCTGGATTGCTATTTCCCAAACTGTTTGGAAGCCCTAGTCAGGCTGCTGAGAAATCGGTCGAGGCATAGCAGCGAACATTTACTTAAATATACATAAAACTTTATCCATTAATGAAATTACCTGATGGGCCAAAAACTCTCCCCTTGTTACAGTTATTCCAGTGGATTGCTGACCCTTTGAACTATATGGAGACCTGTAGCCAACGCTATGGAGATGTCTTTACCGTTCGTTTGAGTCGTGTACTACAAGGAGTCTTTATTAGTAATCCACAACTCATTCAAGCAATTTTCACTGCTGAGCCGAAACTATTTGATTCTGGTCGAGGAAATGAAAGTGGAAAAATCTTTGTAGGAGAAAGCTCCCTACTTTTGTTAGATGGATCGAGTCACCGGCGACAGAGGCGACTGTTAACTCCAGCTTTTCATGGGGAAAGGATGCAGGCTTATGGGGAACTGATTTGCTCCCTTACTCAACAAGTCAGCAGTATGTGGAGCGCTGGCCAACCCTTCTCTGTGCGGGAATCCATGCAGGAAATTAGTCTGCGAGTCATGCCAAGACTCATCCCGCCAGTGCTTGCCAAAAACTTCTGCCTTTAATTGTTCAATTGATAGGGTTTGCCTCTCTTTGAACCGCCAGACAAACTCCCAAGCACAGAAATATTCCAAAAAAGTCCGATGCACAAAGGCATAGTAATTTGCTCCGAGGAAACACAAAACAAAGTTGCGAGTCCGCAGTTGATCGATCATCAATCGCGCAACTTTTCTAGCAGGAGTAACATCAATGGTTTTAAGATATTTAATCAGTACTGTTTTTAAATCTTCATAGCTAATTAAGTTACCAGCTAATCCTTTTTCTGTGGCTTGCATAAAATATGCCACATTTCGCAACATCGCCTGTTTATCCTGATAATCAATATCTACGGATTTTAGCTCAGGATCTTTTAGTAATTTGGCTTCCACATCCCATTGATAAAGTAATAGTTCTGATGAACGCTCGTCTTATCTTTCGCTCATTTCTGAACAGAGTCGGGAATTAATTAAGTTGAAACTGGAAGCTCATAAATGGAATCTGGGAGCTTCATCAGTTGTAGTATGCGACGCTGTAAGTCATTGAGGGGTGTGATTTCACAAGTGCCATCACGATGATGGTAGAGCGTAATGTTCTCAAAGGCTTTTAGAAGTCGCTCAGTAGTGGGACGTTGGGTTTTCCGTTTGGGGTTACCAGCATAAAGACCAGCAATTTCATCTT
Organism: Prochloraceae cyanobacterium; assembly: GCA_051439565.1. GTDB lineage: Bacteria > Cyanobacteriota > Cyanobacteriia > Cyanobacteriales > JBFRWL01 > JBFRWL01. Next base: position 2,964 of record JBFRWL010000049.1, on the reverse strand, counting down.
GCTGTGTTTGTAGTTCTCGTCGCACCTGAAACTCAATGAGAGTGAAACATCGCAAGGCAATAGTCAGCAAAAACATCAAGCCGATGATACGATCCTCATTAGCCAAGTAAATAGGTAAAGCTGGGAGTTGACCTCGCTTGAAGCGATGGAAGCCGTGTTCAAGTTGCCACTGGTCGCGGTAATAGATCACCGCTTGAGTTAACGAGAGCTGCTCAACCCTGACATTAGTGACATAGATCCGCCAACCAGTGAGTTGTTCGGCGATGGCGATCGCCTCCCCTTGGCGTTCAAATTTCAACTGGAATTGAGTTGAGACGATGGTACGGTTAGTATCTTTGTGACTCGGACGACCAGGCCCAGCATAGCGAGTCACCGTTTCACTGTCAATTTCAGTGAGGAAGTAATCTTTGACACGATAGCGTTTGAGGATGGACTGAACTTTGGTTTGGAGAGCACAATGATCTTGATGAGGTAAGCCAGTAAGTTTACTCAGGGCTTGTTCGGCTTTGTCGAGCCGTTGCTGCAAGCTTTTTTGCTGACGTTGAGCCAGGGCATGGGAACGGACTACTAAATATCGCTCTAACCAATGAAATGACTTTTCGGTATCGGAATCATACTCAATTTTTCCTAGTTCCATTTCAAAGCCAACTCCCATGGCTGGTTCAGACTCGGCGGAGTTGGGTAAACGAAGCTCTTGCCAAGGAGTGGGCGGGTTAAGCACCCAGCTTTTCAATAAACTAGGGGTATGTCCCGTCATCGGCAAAGGAAAACAGTAACGTCCTCCAGCTTGTGCCAATTCGGCTCGGGTTTGATGGGCTGCTGCTTTACAATCGGCGATATAGATGAAGTCTTTATGCCCAATCACCTTCACCAACCGCTGCCAGGTGGGTAGGTAAACTGGGTCATCAGCTCCATTGCCAGCCAGGGTCTCGCTGACTAGTGGCACCCCCGCAGGGTCAATTGTGCCTAACAACTGACGATATTGGCGTAAGTCGGGGCGACGATTTTTGCTGTGACCAAAGCGGAGCAAACTCTTGCTCTCATTCTCCTCTTCAATTTGATGGTAAACACTAAAACTGCTGGTGTCACATCTAGCTACTTCCGTCGGTAACTCATAAGCCCGAATCATCCTTTGTCCCAGTTGCTCCTCCATCTGTTCTCTCGATTCAACTTTCTCACCGATGACTTCTAATAAAGAAGCCAAGCGGTCATCACTGGCATCTTTCAACCCGAGCGTCCATCCCGTTGCCCTCGATAGCGTCTGATGATGCTGTTTGACCCAATCTTCTACTGCACATAAGCGATGGTCTGCTTGAGTCATCATGTAACTCAATAAAACTACACCCAGTTGACCATAACTCAAGCCTTGGCGATTTCCATGGGGTGCTGGCAGAGCATCATCTATTACTTCGTGCCATTTTAACTGGAGTAGCCAGTAGATAATCAGCGGGATATCATCACTTCGTTCTGAGGTGGTACGGGGTTGAGACGTTGACATGCTTGGTCACTCAATTCATTAACTTCCCTGACATCTAAAGGCAACACCCCTCATCAAGTCAACCTCTGAGACCATAATCCGCTTTCTCCTCCGAGAATTTATTCCCGACTCTTCTCAAAAATGAGCGAAAGATAAGTTCTAACTTTTTCTTCTTCATTTTTATAAGTCAGATCGTGCCAGCGCTGAATAAAATCATCAATTTGTTCTGATTCTAAATCTTGCAGCATGAAGTGATAAAACTCAGCATCTCGCAACTGTTGGGGCTTGTACCCAATCACGCGAGAGGTGACAATTACCTGTACATTCGGATAGTCTTGGGTAAAGTTATGAATCTGCGAAATCACATCTTCTCGCTTACCGAGATCGAACACTTCATCCAAAGCATCAAACATTACTACAGCCTTGCCAGCTTTAAGGTATTCATGCAAGTCATTTTGATTCAAATGACCTACCCAACTACTACTTCGGTGGATAAACTCCAGGAAAGTCTTACATTGTTGGGGAGGCTCTTGACTCCTCATATACCTGCGTAACTCAATCAGCAACGGAATCGGATGCAAACGAAGCTCCTTAATAGGTAACTCTGCCCACTCTAGAGCAATATATTGCAATAAAGTAGATTTCCCCGAACCAGGATCGCCCAATATGACTAGATATTTATATTCTTCGTCTTTGATAACTTCCAAAACTGGGCGGATTGGCTGTTGATAATAATATTTTCTGTAGCGTTTCAATTTTTCTCGAGAAAGTTCTGCCTCTAGTTGACCGCTTTCTCTCAACTTTCTTTGATATTCCTTCGGAATTTCGTAAACTTGTGGCAAAAATTCTTGCGATTCGCGTACATTTTGTTCTATGAACATTCGCCACAATTTCAGTTCATTATAAGCATAACCACTCGTATCCAAACTCTCTAATTTAAGATTGGCGTATTGCTCTTGAATTCCTTCTCGATATTTAATCAAATAAAAATCAGGAGCAATGCCAGCAATTTGTTTCACGCCCTCTCCAATCTCTTCTAGAGTTTGAGAATCTAGAATCTTTCGCAATTCTTCTGAATTCCGGATAATCTTTTTAACTTCTCTTTTATACAGCTTGCCAACTAATTCCCAATCAAACTCATTCGGCAAGGATAGCAACTGAAGGTTTTTCCAAGTTTTTGCTAATATTTCAGTATCTATAACCTTGCAGTCTTCTTGAAAAGCACTTCCCAGCGTCTCTTTAACAGACTTATTTTTAATAAACTGCTTTAACGGCTCGATATACTGCTGTAACTCCTGTTCATCTAAGTCAGCATTTTTCAACTCCTGTTGCACTAGCTGCAAAAATTCCTTCAATGCTTTACCAGCAGAAATATCCAGAGGCTCTTTGCTCATTAGCTCGACAACTTTTTCGAAGCGGTCTTTGAGGCAGTCTTTGAAGAAATCTTTGACCCAATCTTTGGTTGCGTCCTTGGCTAAGTCTTTAAG
>JBFRWL010000048.1:0-5144 GCA_051439565.1 Prochloraceae cyanobacterium | reverse complement strand
GCTAGCGCCATGTCGGGGATCAGCAGACGTTCGACAATTGGATCTGAGGCGAGGTTGACGAACATCACTGTGCGGGAGAAAACTCCGGCATCTTCAAAGGCCTTGCGGAAAAAGTAATAGTCGTCGAAGATCAGTCCCAGTCCCCCAAATATGACTATATCTGAATCTGCCTGAATGCCGATGCGGGCGAGAAAGGGGTTGAAGGGTTCACCAGCAACCGAGAAGATGGGTATCTTCTGACTCTCCACCAGGCAGTTGAACACGTCAATCATGGGTACATTAGTGCGGATCATCTTAGAGGCTAAAATCCGGCGCATGGGATTGACTGACGGCCCACCGATCGGTATCTTCGGGTCTTGGGATAGCTCTGGACCTCCATCGATAGGTTCTCCCGTTCCGCGAAATACTCTACCGAGAATATTGTCGGAGTAGGTCGCCTCCATGGGGTGACCGAGAAAGCGAACTGACGAGTCGGTTGATACTCCCTTCGTACCTCTCAATACCTGTAGCGCTACTGTATTGTTTCTGAGGTTAATTACCTGGGCTAGAGACAAGTTACCATCGCTGCCTTCAACTACTGCTAAGTCGTTAAAGCGCGGCCCTGTCTCTTTCTCGTGAGCGCTTTCGGGCACCTCGACTCGGATAATATCTCCGACAATCTCAATAATTTTGGAATAACGAACCAGTGTTTGTGGCATGACGAACGCAGATGCTAACTAATACACCAGAGTAATAAACAACTTTATTTGGAGTAATGATAAATCAGATTGCTATTATTTTGTCCAACTCTAATATAAACTTTAAATTATCGTAACCTAAAAAATGTTTGTTGTTATTGTTTTCGCTATAAAAATCGATCCTATTAGCTTACTTGTGTCAAGCTTTCTTAATATAATTTTTTAATTTAATATGGATAGATATCTTGAAATTTTACCTTGTTTCTTCGCTTCAATTTTAACAAAAGCTAATCTTGTCTTAACTTTATCGCTAAAGTGATCGCTGTAGATAAAGTCAATTAAATACCAGAAATATTGCGGGTTCTTAATAATTTATTATCTGTCTAATAACTGAAAATCTTTTTTCAGAAATATTCAAATTTAACAGATATTAATAAAGTTATTATTTCTATTGTTGTTAAAATCTAACTTCAGCCTTAAATATAATAGTGTATGAAGACTTCAAATTAAGATAATGACAACTCCAGTCCAATCTAGCCCCAAAGCAACTCAGGCAGAAATCGGCGGGACAGTCCATCAATATCGCTGGCAGTGGCAGCAACAGCAGTATAAAGTTGTTTATGAAACTCTAGGAGCAGGAACTCCCGTACTATTGCTTCCTGCCTTTAGTACCGTTTCCACCCGTGGAGAAACTAGAGGAATTGCTCAATTATTATCCTCTCAGTATCAAGTTACTGCCTTAGACTGGCTTGGTTTTGGCGAATCCGATCGCCCGTCTCTGCCATATCAACCTCAAATCTATCACCAATTACTGGAAGATTTTGTCAAATCTGTTTTTAATTCCCCGATTATTATGATTGCTATGGGTCATAGTGCGGGTTACGTCCTGCAACTTGCCCAAAAGCTGCCCCAGGCTATCTCCAAAATAGTCTTAGTGGCTCCCACTTGGCGAGGTCCCCTAAGAACAATGGAAGTAGCTCAAGGAGTAGCAACAACAGTGAGGCAAATAGTTCGCGCTCCTATTTTGGGACAAATTCTCTATCAACTCAACACTACTCCCTCTTTCTTGCGCTTGATGTATGGTCGTCATGTTTATCTCGATCGCCAGAAATTAACCCCAGAATTTATTGCCCAGAAACGAGAAATTACTCAACAACCAGGAGCGAGATTTGGTCCGGCGGCTTTTGTTACTGGGGCGATCGATCCGGTAAAAAATCGCACTGATTTTCTCGCCTACCTCGAATCTTTATCCGTTCCCATATTAGTAATTGTTGCCGAACAAGCACCTGGGAAGTCAAAAGCAGAAATGGAGGCGATGATTTCCTTACCCTCAGTACAGGGGATAAGACTAACTGGTACTCTAGGCATCCACGAAGAGTATGCTGCTGAAGTTAGCACAGCAATCCTAGACTTTCTACACCCATCTTCTACAGCAGTTTTTAACTGAGTGATTTAATTCTCACCAGCCAGAGAATAAATTCTGTGTCTAATAACCAAAGTCAACAATAACTAAATTAACCAGATTTCTTCTTAGCTCAAAACCATTGCTCGTTGAGCCGATCGCTTACCTGTCATTACCAGAGGGACTCCATTACTAGGACTAAGAGTACCGCCGCGACGTTTAGGTTTTATTGGTTTATTATTTGCCAGTGCTAGCTGATAGCCAGATAAGACAGTCCCTAGCACTAGTTTCATTTCTAACATCGCTAAAGCATATCCCAAACAAAGACGATTGCCACCGCCAAAGGGGATAAACTCATAAGGGGAATACTTGCGCTCTAGAAATCTTTCGGGCTTAAATTGTTTTGGATTCGGGTAAAGATCTTCTCGATGATGAGTTGAATAAATAGAGGCAATAAATGTTGTGTCTGCCTCAAACTGATGACCCATAATTTCGATATTTGAGTTGGCGATACGAGCAAAGGAGATCGGCACAACTGGATAAATCCGTAGAGTTTCTTGACAAACAGCAGTTAAATATGGTAAGCAGGAAGCATCTATTGGATCTGGGTTGTCTCCCAAGTTATCTATCTCTTGCAGTAGCCTTTCTTTAACTTCGGGCAATTTGTGAATCCAGTAAAGAGCCCAGGCTAGCGCCGTAGCAGTAGTTTCGTGGCCTGCAATTAAAAGAGTTATCATTTCATCGCGTAATTCTTCATCGGTCATCTGCTGACCGTTTTCGTCGCGAGCAGATAGCATTAAACTGAGGATATCATTACCTTGCAGTTGTGGATGAGCGCGTCTGTCTTCAATCTCAGCCTGGAGTAGATTGTGAATTTTTTGTCTGCAGCGCACAAAATATCCCCAGGGACTCCAAGGACCTAAGTCCTTTTGTAGGAAATTGAAAAATAGTATGCTCGATCGCACGGGACTATCGGTTATATCTAGCCAGGCAGCGAGAAGTGGCTTAATTTGTTGGTAGCGATTGCCCTCACTCAGACCAAATACTACTTGTAAAATTACCTCTAGGGTAATGTCTTGCATAGCACTTCTAGCTACAATTGGCTGATTAATTTCCCACTGACTTACTACTTGTTTGGTAATTTGACAAATCGAGTTAGCATAAGATTTCACTTTTTCACCGTGAAAGGGAGGCATCAGCAATTTTCGCTCTCGCTTGTGGCGATCGCCATCGAGTAAGACTAGAGAGTTTACTCCCACCACAGGACTAACAATCTCATTAGCACGTCCAACATCAAAAGATTTGGGATCGGCGCCGAAAATCTCCTGAATTCCTTGGGGATTACTAATAAATACCAAGGGAGGAAAACCAAATAGCCTTAAAGTAAATATGTCTCCGTAGTACTGAGCAAGATTGTCAAGATATTCAAAAGGCTGACCAATCCATTTTATTAACTGCAATAAGGGAAGAGTTTTTGGCCCGTCAGGTAGTTTCATCGTTATTTAATAAATTTTTATGACTAGTTAGCCGTATTTCTTCTTAGCTCAAAACCACTTCTCTTTGAGCCGATCGCTTACCCGTCATTATCAGAGGTACTCCATTACTGGGAGCAAGAGTAACACCGCGACGTTTAGGTTTTATAGGTTTGTTATCGGCTAGAGCCAGATTATAGCCAGATAAAATTGTAGCGATTACCAATTTCATTTCTAACATCGCTAAAGCGTAACCTAGACAAAGGCGATTGCCACCGCCAAAAGGGATAAATTCATAAGGGGAGTACTGACGCTCTAAAAATCTTTCCGGCTTAAATTGGTTTGCTTCTGGATAGATATCTTCTCGATGATGGGTTAGATAAATACAAGGAGCGAACATCGTCCCAGCCTCAAACTGATTGCCCATTATTTCTACATTAGATTTGGCAATGCGCGGGGTAACGATCGGAACAATTGGATAAATCCGCAAAGTTTCTTGACAAAATGCTGTTAGATATGGTAGCCGAGAAACATCGACTGGCTCTGGATTATCTCCTAAACTATCTATCTCTTGCAGTAGTTTTGCTTTAACCTGGGGCAGCTTGTAAATCCAGTAGAAAGCCCAGGCTAGAGCACTAGCAGTTGTTTCGTGACCTGCAACTAGAAGAGTTATCATTTCGTCGCGCAACTCTTCATCAGTCATTGGCTGACCATTTTCATCTTTTGCAGATAGCATTAAACTGAGAATGTCGTTGCCTTGCAGTTCTGGATGCGCCCGTCTTTGATCAATCTCAGCCTGCAGTAGATCGTGAATTTGTTGTCTGCGTCGCACAAAATATCCCCAAGGACTCCAAGGGCCTAAGTCCTTTTGTAGAAAATTAAAAAAGATAAAACTCGATAGCGCAGGAGTATTCATTGTATCTAACCAGGCAGCGAGAAGTGGCTTGATTCGTTGATAGCGCTCTCCTTCACTCAAGCCAAATACTACTTGTAAAATTATTTCTAAGGTAATGCCTTGCATGGCACTTCTAGCGATAATTTGCTGCTCGATCTCCCACTCTCTTGCTACTTGTTGGGTAATTTGACAAATCGATTCAGCGTAAGACTTTACTTTTTCGCCATGAAAGGGAGGCATGAGCAATTTTCGCTCTCGCTTATGGCGATCGCCATCAAGTAGCAATAGGGATTTATCCCCAACTAAAGGACGGATAATACGATTAGATTCGCCAACGTTAAACTGCTTAGCATCAACGCTAAAAATCTCCTGAATTCCTTGAGGATTGCTGATAAATACTATTGCTTCACCAAGTAGTTTAACGGTGAAGATGTCTCCGTAGCGCTTAGCACAATCGTCAAGATAATCGAAAGGCTTGAAAATCCATTGGATTAATTGCAAAAGGGCAGGAATTTTTGGTCCGTCAGGTAGTTTCATAGCCATTAGGGGTCAATTTTTGTTGCCATACACTTTTCAATCTATTGACACTCCCACGTTTTCGCTTCGCTACAAACATGGGATTCTTCCTTCATAGGGATCTTCGCAGACCTATCCCTCCAGAAGCTGGGACGGTATGCCCTACCGCCACGACTCCACGT
>JBFRWL010000047.1:0-5976 GCA_051439565.1 Prochloraceae cyanobacterium | reverse complement strand
AATGGATGATTTACTGGCTGATTCTGAAGATAAGCAAAATTATTATCAGCGTCTTTCTGGAATTGCCATGAAACTAATGGATGAGTCAGAATCAAATGATTTTCATTCCAGCACCGAGTTGAAACTTGAAGGATTGATTCATATCGTCGGTTTATTGAATGTGGGTAAATCAACCCTACTAGAAATTCTGATTTACCATTTTGCCAAGCAGGGATATCGCTGTGGCTTAATCGTCAATGATGTAGTCGCTGCGGTACGTTTAGCATCTCTTTTTGCTCATCGACTTTTAATTCGGGCTACTCCTATTCTCGGAAGAAATCGCGACGAACATCTTAAAAAAGTCTATGAACCTCTTTTAGCAACAGCAGGAGAGGAAATTACTCAAGGAGCAGTTCATCCTGCTTGGCGTTGGTTTAGTCCTGTTTGTCCTCTCCTCGCTTTGGTGCAATCGGAGGAAAAGTGGGAATTTGGCTCAGAACCTTGCCATACTCTTTATCAAAAAGTTGCTAGTACTCAATCAGAAGATAGTAGTAGCGAAAATGAAGATGATGATGATATCGAAGACCTCCTAGAAAAAGAGCGATATACCTGTCCTCTATATTATAAATGTCCCCGCCATCAGCTAGAAAGAGATATTGCTCAAGCTAATGTTTGGGTGTTGACTCCAGGGAGCTTGATTTATACTCGCGTTCCTCCTCAAGCATTTGAGAAAAAACTAACCTGGGCTGAGACAGTTTACCGCGAGTGTGACTTTCTGTTTGTTGACGAAGCAGATCGGGTACAGGTGCATATAGATAGCTCTTTTGCTCCCAGTCAAGTATTAGTAGATGCCTCTGGTAACTCTTTTCTCAATAAGCTAGGACTGAGTTTTGCCCGAACTATTTACAGTTCAGACAGGCGTAGCATGGCAGCAGAACTGTTTGCTGCGGGAAAACGCGCCCAAGATTATGCCCAAATTGCCACCGATTTAATTTTACCTCGATTGCACAACCAACCAGAATTAGTAGAGTGGTTGGGAAACAATCCCTTTACAGGACGTTCTTTATTCGGTCATATCGTTCGAGATTTACTAGATACTTCCCCCACTCAAAAAAATCATCCAAAGCCCAAGAAAAAGTTAACTCGAAAGCAAGTTCGTCAGGAGCAAGAACAACGTCTCTTGGCAAGTTTACCCAATGAAGAACAACGGCAGCGTCGCAAACGAGTCATCGACACGGTACAAGGATTTTTAGAAGCTCCTCTCAATCGCCGTCGCGGTGGAGAACTATCAGACCTGGCTCATACAATCTTAAGTGCAGAAACCGAACGTACTGCCCTAGATGAAGTTGGTGAATGGTTGGATAAATGGCTCAAGGATTTGAAGATTATCCTTGAAGATCGGGTCAAATTTGAGGAAGTTAGACGCAACCTTCACTTTGCCATTTTAATCACAGTCTTAAACGATCGCCTTGGCTTCCTAGTTGACCATCTCAACGAACTGGCTCGCAGTCAGATTATTGACTTTCACGATCTGAGTCAAGTTTTGGTATATCGTCCGCCACGAGATTTTCTCCCCGTTGTTCCTTCTGCACCAGTGGGTAATATTTTGGGTTTTCGTTATACCCGCAACCGAGGCAGCAGCAGAGGGGGAAAATTAGAATACTTCCGTTACGCGGGGGTGGGTCGTTCGCTACTGCTAAACTTTCCCTCTCTTTGGTCAATAGATAATTGGGATGGTCCTCATACAGTGTTAATCTCAGGGACGAGCTATGCCCCTGGAAGTCCTGCCTATCATCTAACAGAAAAACCCACTGTATTACTAGAACCTGCTCCAGACAATCAAAAAGCAGGGAATGCGGGAATTAACGACAGTCAATTTAGCTTTAACCCCCAACAAACACCACAAGGCAACTTCATCGCTCTATCAGGACTGCCCCCAGGAGCGCGACGTAAAGCTGCTGAAGAGATGATCAAAGCTATTTGTTATCGACCAGGACAAGCTGTCAGTTTTCTAGATCGCTTGTTTAAAGCTTTAAAAGACCTAGAAATGAAAAATCCAGATCATTGGTCAGACCGCCAGCGTATTCTATTAGTTACTAATAGCTACGATGAAGCAGAGTGGATTGGAGAATTATTATCCCCCCACTATCAACTCGAACAAATTGACAGTATTACTCCTCTGCGTCGCGATAACGCTCCTGCCGACCTTACAGGAATTCGTCGCGGTAAGATTAGAGATTTAAAAAATCTGCCTACTAAAATTGTCATTGCCCCTTTGATGGCACTGGAACGGGGACATAACATTCTCAATGACCAAGAGATTGCTGCTTTTGGTGCAGTAGTATTTTTGAGTCGCCCCATGCCTGTCCCTGATGATTGGCAGATAACGGTTCGACAACTTAACAACTGGGCAATTCTCAAGTCGGAATATTCTGAGTTGGATGATTCTTTGACGCTGAGCGAGATTGAAAATCAATTTTATCAATCTGCCATTGCCAAGATGCTTGACCTTAACTGTCGGGCAATGTCCTTTAAACAGCTAAATCCAGAAGAACGCTCTGTTCTTTGTTGGACGCAGTTAGTCAGTATTTGGCAAATTATCGGACGCTTGATTAGAGGTGGAGTTCCCTGTCTGGTTCATTTTCTCGATGTCAAGTTTGCTCCTCAATCTGCCGATAACCAACTAGACGATGAAACTACTTCTCTTCTAGTGGGCATCATCCAAGAATTATCGGGTTGGCTTGATGGTGATGATAAACAACCCTATGAAAAAACTTTAGGCAACTCTCTTTACGGAGCTTTCTTTAACGCACTTAAATCGACAGAGAACTTAAATCATGAGCTTTAAAACTATTCTTCCTGGTGCTTACGCATTAAATACAGATACACCATATAATCTTTTTACTGTGACAGTTCCTATCCCTTGGCAGCAAGCAGCTAAATCCCTAGCACAACAGCGCGTCAGACTGACAGGAAAAGGCTATCCTACCGTCCCCGTTTACTCCCTCAATTCCATTATTTCCGCTTGTTTTCCCCAAATTATTCAAACAGCCCCATCTGGATGGAAAGGTTCTAGTGTTCCTTGGATTTGGAGCAGCGAACAAGCTGACTTAGATTTATTATCAGAATTACTCAAAGATTGGCTCAGGGAAGAATTTAGTCAGTGTTTGGGAGAAGAGTCTGTTGAAACTGCTCTTAATAATCTTAAATCTGAAGATTGGCAATGGTCGCCCAAGCCTACTACTTACTCTTCATTTGATAAAAAAGTATGTTTCCAAGCTCTGCCAGATTATCTAGCGGGGGAATTTCTCCAGAATCCTACTGTGTCTTTTGGAGCAGACGAACAATATCAACTCACTTTCTATCGAGTGGCTAATGCTTATCAAGGAGCAGAATTAATGTCATGGCCACCCTACCCCATTTCGATTATTAAAAATAAAAAGGAAGTCAAGAAGGCAGATATTTCCTTTGTTATTAGTTTGAAGCTGCAAACTTTTCCTTGGCAGTCTCAACCTGTAATCGTGCCACAACTATCAATTCGTCGTTGGTTCGGCGAACCATTAAAACGTTTTCCTTATGGTGGTGCGACTTCCTATATTGGTGACAATCGGCGATGGTTAGATGGGGAGCGTCAACGATTCTGCTTTATGCGTCTAGCAATCAAACCGAGAGGAAAAGAATACTCCTGGCATCAAGCGATCGCTAATCTGCTAAAAATTGACAATACTCCACTGCCTGACCCCAATAATTTAGCTGCACAACCAGCCCATAACTGGTCAAAATTTAAGGCAGAAGAAAGAATCATTCAAGCAGCCATATCTTATGATACTAGACATAGAAGCGAATTTCCCTGTTTTCCTGGTGTCAGTCCCCTGGATTTAGACAGTTTAGAGCGAGCAATTCTAGAACGTCTTCCATTAAATCGCATTGGAGAAGCAGTCAGAGTTGGCAAAGTGGTAGTAGATTTTTGGGGTAAAGTTCAACCCAAAAAGAAGAGCGATAAATCCCCCAAAGAGGCTAACGATCTAAGAACCCCTATGCTGCGTCCTAAAATCGCTGCCCCTGCTGTATTTCGTCAAACTAAAAATCCTGTAAAGACAATATTAATCCTTTGGTCAACTAATGAATGTCGAGATGCTTTAATGGCTGAAATCTGTCAGCTACTTGGTTTGTCTCCAAAAGGAGAAACCAAAATATATAAAACGCCAAATGGCGGAGAGGGTCAAACAACTTTCTATGAAGGTGAGTTTGGTTCTATTACTATCAAAACTCAGCACGTTGAAGACCTTACTCAAAAACTAGATGTAGATAATACTTCAGTTTCAGGCAACAACCGACAACAACGTCGCGTTAACTTGCTACAGGAACGCATTCAAGAGATTACTTCAGCTTTACCTCAACCAGAAGGATTGAGCGGTGCTTTAGTCGAAATTAAACCAAAAGCAAAATTCTTTCCTCCAGAATCAGACCCCAAGCTAGCATGGCGCATTGGTGCAATGCAGGCAGGATATGTCAATCAACATATTAACCCCACCACGGATTATGACAAAAATGGTCAAAAATATTTCATAACTAATGGAAACGAACGCATTAAAAGGGCTGTATCTGACTTGTGGCGACAGTTGGGAATATTACCAATTTCTCTAATAGATCGAGATAAAGATGGAGTTGACCCAAATTTATGGCTGACCTGCTTTTATGTCCTACGTCGCACTCGTAAAACAACCGCGAGCAATAAAGCTTCTACTGCTGCACTAATGTTACGAGTTAACCCCATCACAGGAACGGTAGAAATGACTACTCCTTCTTTGTTTTCTGAATTAGGTTGGGTATCTTATTCAGACGGTTTGGGCTATCTCCTCAAGGAAAAATGGGATCCTAATTCTAGTTTTGAATCAGCCACTATCGATATTAGTCAAGAACAATCCTTTGATTACAAAAAACGCGAACAACAACTCCTCAATCAATTTGTGACCAACTGTTTGCGGGACTGTTTGAGTCAACCTCTAGAAGAGAATAAGCTTCCCCGCGTCTTGTTTATGACAGAAGCTCAAAATGCCAGAAGAATGCTAACTTGGCTACAAAATCCCCATTTGCCAGCTAACAATTTACCAAACGAGCTTAAGCTTAAACTCACTGACTCGGAAAAAGATCGTTTGTGGATGGTGCGGTTACGAGTAGCTAAAAACGGTGAAGTTCCATTTAGTATCGTCAAGGATTCATCTGGTAGTCGAACCAGTGGTATTTTCCAATGGCAAGATCTATGCGAACAGATAAAAAATTCCCACGGGAAATCTTACCATCCTTCTCTTTATCTCAGTATCAGGAAACCATTGACCACCGAACAAGGTGTCTTACTTACATCTCAATCTCGACTAGATGATGGTAATAAACAAGCAGCCAATACCAATCCTCTAGAAATAGCAATTGTTAATCATCCAGATATTAATGCTACCGATTTAGCTAGTTTAATTCATAACCTTCGAGATCGCTGGACATATTTTTCCGATTCTACATCCTTACCTTTTCCTTTTCCTTTCGCTACCAGTGCCAAAGAGTACGCAGTAGGTGTTAAAGATGTAGCGGAATTAAATGTTGAAGTAGAGGAAGAGGAGGAAGAAGTGATTCAGTTTAGCTTGTTTTAGCCGAAATAACAGTATAAAAGAACTACTATAATCAAATTTTATCAATCAACGAGAGCGTAGGCATTTCACCCCCAATAATCCCATAAGTTCAACTTAATCGTACAGACATACCAATTTGACAACTACCAATTTCCAGGCGTTCCAACCAATATTCCCCGAAATGGGTGTTTCGTCGAATCGCCCCTCAAGCAAGTACAATACTTCTATGAAGGTCAAGGGCGAAGGGCAAGGGAAAGTGTTAACCGCCAACGAGTTAAAGCGGTTATTTGAGCTAGGGCTAGTAACGAGTCGCGATCTCGAAGAGATCCGCGAAGCGGGTCGCTGTTTATTTGCCATCTGTTTGTTTACTGGT
>JBFRWL010000046.1:0-5916 GCA_051439565.1 Prochloraceae cyanobacterium | reverse complement strand
GCAGAGGCCCTACGGCAAGCTCAGTTGGACATGATTTATGGGAGAGTAAGGACGAAGGACGGTAAGTTGGAGACAGAAGAAGGCAGTTTTCCCTTGCCACCCGAGCTTACTGAGTCAGGTAAGAGATACTTCAAGCATCCCTACTATTGGAGCGGTTTCACGATCATCGGTAACCCCTGGTAGCAGAGTAGAGCTGTTTCATTGAACTATAAGACTTTGAAACAGCCCTGCTGGTAGCAGAGGATGATTTTCAGTCCCCTGGCGTGATTATCTGGGTTTTGGATACGGAACCAGAACATATATCTGCTGTCTCTGGCTGTTCCTTTTCTGGTGATGGTTCTGCAAAGCGTTCCTCTAAAGCAGTTGCGCTTTGCTCGTCACCCAATTGCCGGTATTCAGCTATTACCTCGGCCGACAGTTGCTCAGCTTGCTGCTTTTTCTCCAGCATCAATTTGGCTCTTGCCAAGCCATCCCTTGTCGCTATCAGGGCATACCGATCTGATGTAGAGGCAAACAGCTCACTTGCCCTTTCGTAGCGATCTTCTGCCAATCGATTCAGTCCTACTCCTGCGTAGAGATCCCCCAACTTACGGAAAACCAGTGCAGTTTGGCTGCCCTGCTCAACCAAAGCTTCAAGGGTGGCGATCGCTTTAGCCGTTAGTTTTTCTCTGCGGTACATTTCAGCTAAGGTTAAGGCTCGTTCCTCCTCCGTGCGATCCTCTAATTCTTCAATTTTTGCGGCTTTCTCTTCTACTTCTTGGATAGTGTCCTCATCGAGTAGCTCGAACCCCAGGTTCCCACCACGATCTTGCAGAGAACATGAACCGTTGTCCGCCTTAACGGTCACCAAATATTTAACTCCCCAGTCTAAAGGAGAGGCATCATCCAGATAAACAACCTCAGTCGAACTTACTTCAGTCTGCCACTCTACACCACCTGGTCCAAGCAGCCTTACAGCATAGCTAGTTGCCCCTGCTACTGGATTCCAGCGAAAGGTCGGTCTGTCGTCGAGCAAATAGGTCATGCGGGGATAAAGGATGTAAGGAATCCGTGAGTCGCTTCCACCAGGTCTGTATCTAGTTTCTCCCTTTACCACTCTCACCATAATAATCGGGCAACCTGAGTTTACACTCGAAGTTGTTCCTGCAGGCACTCTCCAGAGAGTACTGTTCTCACAGAGAATCTTAACTATCGCTCCTGGTGCTGTTTGGAGAAGATCGTCAGACTGCAACCTTGCTCCAGTGCCTATAGGACGGTATTCGGAATTTCCACGTTTCACAAGTACCTCACCGACAGACTCAATAATTTTTTGCGCGGACGCGACAGGGGCTAATCCTACTGCAGTTGCAGATGTTAGAGCAATAGCAATTACAACAAATATTTTGAGTTTCAAAATTTACCTCCTTGCACTTGCGGAAATTCCTGAGATGTGAGCCGTTCCTGCGCTATTTTCAACCAAGCAGCTTCATCAGGAAGTAGGCCGCTGGCATAGCGGAGACAGTATTGCCATTCTAGATTTGCCTGGTCGATATCACCCTTTTCGTCTAAAACCTGTGCTAGTAGACAGTGTGCAGATGCCTGACGCTCTGGACTAAGTTTGGCTGGCTTAGCTATGTCTTCAATAGCTGTCAGCAGTTCAGCCTCTGCCTCTGCCAGACTTCTTCGTTTCAAATACACCCAGCCCAGATTCTTATGCAGATTATAGTGCAGCATCATGTCATCCTCAGGTGTAATCATTGCCTTCAACCGCCTCAAAAGAACAATAGCTGTAGCATAGTTTTCCTCGAGAATGTATAAGCGAGCCATATTGTTAAATGCCTCAGCTAAATTACTCCTTATCGCAGTTTGGTATTCAGTGCCAGCACCATTAAAATCTTGAAATTCTTCGTATAGTGAGCCGAGGTAGAAATGAGCTCTGCTATCGTTGGGGTTGAGCGCAAGAGCCCTTTTGTAATTGGATTGGGCACTGGCTAAGCGACCAGCTTCGTAGTCGCTCAAACCGAGATCGCGATAGTAAACTGCTATCTGAGGTAAAGACTGGTAAAGGAGTACTGAGAATGCTAGCGATAATAGTGCTAAGCGTGTTCCCCATTTATCCCAAAACTTCCTGGGGAATACATTAGCAAGCTTGCGTCCAGCAGTGTGGGAGAAAACGCTACGGCCTGTAATCAGAACAAAGATTCCTTGGAGAATCACGACAATGTTTCCCCAGAGTTCAGGACCGCCAGTTAAGAAGCGAGGAGCAATATCTCCGATAAAGCTGAGAGAAAGCACTAGACACAGGATAGACAGCAAACTCGACCACAAGCCAAATCTTTGCTCTAGAAACCACCACCATGCGTGATCTGGAGGATTAAAACTAGCCCGCCAATCATCCAGATTAACTGCCCGAACAATCGACTTAGCCTGTTTTTTCAGGCGTTGATCTAGCTTGACAATATTTATCAGCTTTCCACTCGAGTCCTGAGTTTTGTCCTCCAGGATTTCTTGAACTGCATCGCGAGCCTTCAGTACATCGAGGATGTTTGAATGGGGAATATGGTAAGCAGATTTATCTCTTTTGGACGGAAGTCCTCTTGCCTTTCTGACTTTGGTGAGAGGCTTTTTCCGCTGTTGCCTCTGCCTCCTCTGCCTCTCCCAATCCGTCTCAACTATTCCCTTGTTCAGTGATGTTGCTTCTTCAAGCGCAGTTAAGGCAACTTTATACCTTTCCACCACCTCTTCTGTCCGAGAATTAGTTATTACAGTCATTAAATACTATGCCTCCTTGGAACTAGAAAGGTTTTTTAGGGGGTTCGAGCTGATTTCCTGCCTGGATAAATAGACAGGATTTCAATAAAAAGATCTGGGCATCGTCTAGATTTTTTTTTGCCAAAGACACGATTCGACTATCCAATTTAAGTGTTCACTTTAATTATCTATTGTATTAAAGAATGCAAATAACAAAATAAAAAAAATTAACTATAAATATGTCAATAATGTTCCCATGCAACAAACTGAACCAAGTTTAATGGTGAATTGGTATGAAGTAGAAATATTTGATACAGCCAAAAATTTGGATTAAACAAATCGGTTCGAGAATTAAAATTATTGGCGCACAGTGGAATTACCACAATGTACCCCAAATGTTGAAACTTCGCTGTGTGACACGAAGCTAATCTTTTAGGGCTTATTTGAATGGCGATATTAATTTAAGTATTTCTGCTTGGCAAAAAAGTGGGATGCTCCATACCTGTAATACCATCGATACCTGTACTAAGACTTAAAAAAAATTTGTAGGGAACAGATAAATTATTGGGTAAACGGCTGTTTTGGTTATTCATGATGGATTCCTGATAGTAATTATATTTTGTAAATAGTTGGTGTTTACTCCAACTATTTGAACAATAAAAACTAATCGAGAATAACTAGAGATCGAGGTTTAGAAAAATAAAAATTCAAAAAATATTCCAACAGTTCAAAGTACGGCTGGTTTACGGAGAACTATACGCCGAATTAATTTTGTCTTACGTCCTCTGCAATTGATGGAAGAACGAAATAAAAAATATGGTGATTTTTATCAAATTACATTTAACAATACTCCTCCAACTATTATGACTAGTCATCCCCAAGCCATAGAAGATATTTTTACTACTTCTCCAGATAAATTTGATGTAGGTATAGGTAATAAAGGGTTAAATTTTTTACTAGGAAATCGTTCTTTAATATTATTGGATGGTAAAGCTCACAAAAATCGCCGACGTTTATTAATGCCTTCCTTTCACGGCGAATCTTTACAAGAATGTAGCAATGAAATAGTATCTATAACCAACAAAATATGCGATCGCTGGCAAATTAATAAACCTTTTAAAGTTCGTCCTTCTATGCAAGAAATAACTTTAAGAGTCATTTTAAATGTAGTATTAGGTGTTGATTCAGGAGAAAAATACGAGCGGTTAAGAGTTTTATTAACTCAGCTTTTAGAAACATTTAATAATCCCTTTAGTTCCCTTTTAATATTTTTTCCGAGCTTGCAAAAAGATTGGGGGAAGTTCAGTCCTTGGGGTCGCTTTGTTCGATTAAAATCAGAAATACGCCAATTAATTTACTCAGAAATACAACAAAGACGAGATTTATTAGCTTCAGGAAAGTTAGAAAGCAAAGATATTTTTAGTTTATTAATATGTGCCAAAGATGAAAACGGAGAGAGCTTAACTAATGAGGAGTTACACGATCAATTAATAACTTTATTATTTGCAGGACATGAAACAACAGCCTCAGCTTTAGGTTGGCTTTTCTATTGGATTCATTATCTTCCAGAAGTCAAAGAAAAATTACTTTTAGAATTAGCTTCTTTAGGAGAAAATCCCGATCATATAGCAATTAATAACTTGCCTTATTTAGATGCTGTAATTTCAGAGACTCTCAGAATTTATCCCATTGCTTCTGCTGCTTTTGGACGTGTTCTTACTAAACCAATATCACTTATGGGACATACTATTGAACCTAGAACTTGGATACTAGCTTCTATTTATTCTCTCCATCATCGAGAAGATTTATATCCTGATCCCAAACAATTTAAGCCAGAAAGATTTTTAGAAAGAATTTACTCTCCTTATGAATATATGCCTTTTGGTGGTGGTAATCGTCGCTGTTTGGGTTCAGCTTTAGCATTATTAGAAATGAAACTAGTGACTGCTACAATTTTACAGAGCTTTGAATTAAAATTAGTCAGCAAACGTCCCATGTCACCAGTACGTCGAGGTATAACTATGGCTCCCCCCGCTTCTTTTAAAATGCTAGTCAAAGAAATTTATAATTAGAACTCTTCTTGACAATAGTGCTTAACCAAGTCACTGATAACTGTTCACTGTTCACTGATAACCGTTTGCCAAGCTAAACCATAAGATTGTGTTGGTTCATTAAATTGATGACGATGATACACGCGGATTTTATAATATCCTGTGGCAGGTACTGGGCAAAAAATATGTTCCACACTGTCTTCCCGACTTAGAGAAGAACAAGTATTTCTTAAATTACTTTCTGCTCCTGCTGGCATAAGATAGAGATCGAGATTATTTAACCCTCGATCGCGGAAAGTTTCATCGATATCATATTTACCATTACGATTAGTGTCATTAAGCTCTACTAAGCGATCCCACGCCAAAGTAATAGCTACATGGCTAGTTTCTTGTAGAGGAAATTCTAAATAGTAGTCTTGATAATTATTGACTGCTACTTCTCCATAATCCCAGCCAATTGGGGGGACAAAGTTATCAGCAGAGCTTTCTCCCCCCTCAAACTGTTTAAAGGCTCGAAATACGTTTAGTTGACCTGTCCCCATTTGAATATCGAGGGGAATGCGGGGATTAGTATAAGCATCTGAATCCAACCAAGTATAATTTTTCTCACTCAGCAGAGTTCGCTCCATACCCAGAAACAGCCCATCCCCTTGGTCTTCGATTTTATCGGCAGAATTGAGTAGAATTGCTTTCATTACTTGGTGACGGCGACTGTCCAAAGTCCAATTAGGCATTTTGTCACTCAATTTGCGATCGCCATATTCCTGTAACAGAGCCACAGAAGCAGTAATATGAGGTGCAGCAAAACTGGTGCCATTAACTTTTTCTACTTTCCCCTCCCGATTATAAACAGAAATTTGACTGCCAGGAGCCAGTAAACTAATAGCTCTGCGATCGCCTAAATTAATTTCTTTTTTGATTACACTACTACCAATTCCCAAAGGCAAAGCACTGAGATTAGCAAAATCTACTTTAGTAAACTTACCTTGGCGTTTAGTAGTGTAAGCCGTGGTAATCCCATTAAAATTGTCCGTAGGAATGGGAATTCCTCCTTTTCCTTGGTTTCCTGCTACCACATAGAGAACATTGTGAACTCTGGCTGACCAGTCAATACATTCAGTAAGTAAAGCTTTGC
>JBFRWL010000045.1:0-6320 GCA_051439565.1 Prochloraceae cyanobacterium | reverse complement strand
GTCTTTGTGAGTGGATCTTGCCTGTTTCTAGAGAGGATGCCGATGCTATGATGTGCCAATAGTTGAACAAAACCATATTTTTATCTGATATTTTTAAGTTGCTAGCTATTATTCACAAGTAAAGCGATCGGCTATCGTAAAAAATTATTCAATATATACTGATGAAAGCAGACAAAGCCTACATCGAACAAGCAGCAAAATTGCTGAAAATAAATATTGCCCCAGAATATTTGCCAGGGGTGGTGGATAACTTTATTAAAATGGAGGCGATCGCCTCCCTGGTAATGGAATTTGACTTACCCGAAGATATTGAAGTTGCATCAACATTTAAACCATGAATTCTTTGCCGGATGCGGTAGCGATCGCCACTTCTATTTGTTCTGGTCAAAGCAGTGCCAAAACTGTAGTTAGTGCTACCTTGGAAGATATCGCCAAGCGCAACCCAACCCTCAACTGTTTTACCGCCACCATTGCCAAAGCAGCGATCGCTCAAGCCGAACAAATTGACTCGGAAGTAGCTCAGGGAAAGCATCCAGGTATTCTTGCTGGAGTTCCCTTTGCCGTCAAAAATCTCTTTGATATTGCCGGATTAACTACCCTGGCTGGAGCGAAAATTAACGCCGATAATCCCCCTGCAACTCATGATGCTACAGCAGTTGCCAGACTCAAGCAAGCAGGTGCTGTGCTGGTGGGAGCGTTGAATATGGACGAGTATGCCTACGGTTTTGTTACCGAAAATAGCCATTACGGGACAACTCCCAATCCCCACGATCGAACTCGGATTTCTGGAGGTTCTTCTGGCGGGTCGGCGGCGGCGGTAGCTGCAGGATTGGTCCCTTTAACTCTAGGTTCGGATACCAACGGTTCAATTCGCGTTCCTGCTGCCCTTTGCGGTGTATATGGGTTTAAACCTACTTACGGTCGTCTTTCTCGCGCTGGTACGGCATTGTTTGCCAGTAGCTTAGATTGTATTGGTCCCTTTGCTCGATCGCTCAGAGATATTGCTACAGTTTTTGACCTACTTCAGGGCCCAGACGAGCGAGATCCAGTTTGTAGCCAACGCCCGACTCAACCCTGCTTACCAGAACTAGACAAGGGAATTGAAGGTTTGCGTATAGCTATAGCTGATGACTATTTTACTCAGGGTGCAGAAGCAAAAGCCCTCGAAGCAGTGGAACTGGTAGCTAAAATTTTAGGGGTAGAACAACGGGTAACTTTGCCAGAAAGTCATAGAGCTAGGGCAGCAGCTTATATTATTACTGCGGCTGAAGGGGCAAATCTACACTTAGACAAACTGCGATCGCGTCCCGAGGATTTTGACCCAGCTACTCGCGATCGCTTTCTAGCAGGGGCGCTTATTCCTGCTTCCTGGTACCTGCAAGCTCAGAGATTTAGGCGTTGGTGGCGCGATCGTGTTCAGGAAATCTTCCAAAAAGTCGATATCATTCTCGCTCCCACAACTCCCTGCTTCGCCCCCGCGATCGGTCAACAAACAATAGTTATTGCCGGAGAAGAGATACTAGTACGTCCTAATTTAGGGCGCTTTACTCAACCCCTCTCCTTTATCGGGTTGCCCGTGCTTTCATTTCCCATTCAGCTTCCTGGAGAATTGCCTTTAGGAGTGCAAATTATCGCAGCACCTTACAACGAGGCCTTAATTGTGAGAGTAGCTGCAGTTATCAATGTAGCAGTAATCGAGAATAATTATCAATTGAGAGGGACAGGGGGGTGTGGGGAGCAGGGGAGAAGGTGACGCTTGTATTTCCCAATCCCCAAACCTGGAGCTAGTTGGAGGAAGGTAAAATACTTGAAAAATCATTCATTTTTCTGCCTTCTGCTATCTGCCTCCTGCCTTCCGCTGCAGACGGTTAAAAATGACAAATTTCTGGAATCTTTTCCCCATCTGGATTATTTTTTAGATAATTTTTGAGCCAATCACAACCAAAGTCTTGTATATCTTGCGATCTTAATTGCAAATCCCAGAAAATTAATTTTCCATTTGCGTCAGATGAAGCGAGAATATAACTATCGAGCTGGGGACTGAAACTGACGCTAGAAACTTCCCGATCGTGCCCTTGATAAATGCTGATTTCTTTGCCTTCAATTGTCCAAAGTCTGACAGTTTTGTCCTCGCTAGCAGTAGCAATTATCTGACCATCCGGACTAAAACTTACACTATTGAAGGGACTAATACCCTCAATAATAGATTTGAGTTTTTTACCTTTGGGTTGCCAAGGTAAATACCAAAGTTTGACAGTTTTGTCTTCGCTAGCAGTAGTAACTATCTGACCGTCTGGACTAAAAACTATACTATGAACTCCACCATTCTCATATCCATCTTTGAGAGTAGAGATTAGCTTTCCTTGGCGCGTCCAAAAATAGACAGCCCTATCCCAACCAGCAGTAGCAATTATTTTCCCGTCTGGGCTAAAACTGACGCTTAATACAGTATCTTTATGCTTGAGAGTTGCTAGTTCTTTACCTTGAGGTGTCCAGAGTTTGACAGTTTTATCCTCACTAGCAGTAGCAATTATCTGACCATCGGGACTGAAACTGACGCTGGTTACTTTTCCTTGATGTTCGATCGAGCTTGGGATTTCTTCGCCATTTCGGTTCCACAGTTTGACAGTGCCATCCCAACTAGCAGTAGCAATTAGCTTACCATCGGGACTAAAACTCACATCATAAACTTTTTTGTGATGTCCTTTGAGTTGCTTAATTAACTCTCCTTGAGGTGTCCAGAGTTTGACAGTGTTATCCTCACTAGCAGTGGCGATTATCTTACCATCTGGGCTAAAACTGATGCTGTAAATGGAATCGCTATGAGCGGGAATTACTTGCAATTTCTTGCCTTTTATCCGCCAAAGTTTAACAGTTTTATCTTTACTAGCACTAGCAATTGTCTTCCCGTCGGGACTAAAATTGACACTCCAAACCCAATCCTGATGTCCGCTTAGAGTTTTGAGTTTCTCTCCGTCCGCACTCCAGATTATAATTTTGTTGTCAGCGCTGGCGGTAGCAATTAGGTTCCCATCAGGGCTAAAACTGACGCTCATGAATGGTTGTTTGCGATCGCCGAGAACTTTAATTAGTTTGCCATCTAGTCGCCAAAGTTTGACAGTTGCATCTCTACTAGCAGTGGCGATTTTGTTCCCGTCAGGACTAAAACTGATACTCCAAATCCAATCTTCGTGTTCGGCTAGAGTTTTAAGTTTCTGACCGTCTAAACTCCAGAGTGTAATCTTTCCGCGATTATTGGTCTGTGTATTGTTACTCGCAGTGGCGATTATCTTTCCGTCGGGACTAAAACTGAGATCGTAAACTGCACCGGAATGTTTGAGGGATAAGCCGATCGGCTGACCTTCAATAGTCCACAGTTTGACGGTTTTGTCTGCTCCAGCAGTGGCGATTATCTGACCATCGGGACTAAAACTCACATCATATACTGCTTCAGAATGTTTGAGGGGTAAGCCGATCGGCTTACCTGCAATGGTCCACAGTTTGACCGTTCCATCCCAACTAGCAGTAGCGATTATCTGACCATCGGGACTAAAACTCACATCATATACTGCTTCAGAGTGTCCCCTGATAGTTCTGAGCAATTCGCCTTCGATCGTCCAAAGTTTGACAGTTTTGTCTTCGCTAGCAGTAGCAATTATTTTACCATCTGGACTAAAGCTCACCTCAATAACATCATCTTGATGGTCTTTCAATCTATTGCTTTCTCTGACTTTATAGACAGCTTCTTGTCGGAGAAGACTATTTTGTTTCTGTAGCTCTGCTTTTTGGAAAAATAGAAGATAACTGCTTATACCATTTAATTTTTTGGCAACTTTTAAAGTTTGTATTAACGCATCAAAATCTCGATCTAAAGTGAGCAGATGTTCTGTAGATTTATTAACAGCTTCAATTTCACCGCTCGAAGACCTGTGAGCTAGACCTAAGATTAATAATAAACCAGTAGTCAATCCTAAAAGCAGCAAATTATTTTTATTTTTTTCTCTTTGACGTTGTTTTTGCCGCTCTTTAACTAAGCGCTCTCGCAATTGCAGAGAAGCTTGAATATACTCTCGTGTTTTTAAAGATAATTCGTCAACATATTCAAGATGAATTTTCTCTGCTTGAGCTAAAGCTACTCCTGTCAAAAGATAACTCTCATTACATTGATAGTTTCTCCATCTAGAAGCATTCTGCTCGATTTCCCGCATCAATCCCAGGCGCTGTCGATTCTGATCCAACCACCAGCGTAGTTGCGACCAATTGCGAATCAGTATCTCGTGGGCAATTTCAATACTTACCTCTGAAGTTAAATAATTTTCCTTTTCCTCACTAGAAAATCCCCTAACTTCACGACTACGAACCTCATTAATCTCAACTGGTCCAGTGCTAACTACAAGCAACTTAGCGGCGATTAATTTTTGTAGGGTTGACTCTAGTAAATCCTGGCTATATTTAGCGGCAAATAACTCTGATTTTAACAGGCGGCGACGAGTATCTTCTTGTCCTTCTCCTAAATGTACTAAAGAGAGAAATATCCACTTAGCACAATTTTTTTCTTCATCGCTTAAATTGTCATACAATTCGTTAGCTTTATTTTCTAAGGCACCTTTTAAACCACCAATTTGTTCTTGATAACTTTGTAGAGTTAATCTAGCTTCGGTGCGATTTTGCCAAAGTTGTTCGAGTATATATTGTAAAATAGCCAGTGCGCCTGTATAGTTCTTAACTTGCTCCACTAAAACATCTACCAATGCTGGCTCTACCGATAATCCCACACTACCAGCTGGGAGAGTAATAATCCGACGATATTCATCTTCACTGAGACAAGATGGAACCAAAATACTATTATTTTTAATGATTTCCGCTAGAGTTGGTAAGAACAGACAAGAGGAGATAAAATCGCTTCTGAGAGTGACAATTACTTTTAATTTATCAGCAGCCTCGCGAATTGCACCTAAGATTAATTCCAGAAATAAATTCCGTTCGGAATCGGAAGCTAGGGTAAATAACTCCTCAAATTGATCGATACTCAAAATTACCGTTTCTAAGTCGAGAGAACGCAACCAAAGCACAAAGCTATCTATTCCTAGATACAAGATACCTTCTAAATAGTTAATTGCTGATGTTTGATTAGTACTAAAATCACTACTCAGAGTCGCTAAACTAGAAGCTAAAGATTTAATTGGTTTGCTTCCAGGACAAAAATTGATGGTTAAACATTGCTTAGCAATTTGTTCGTGATGGCAATATAAACCCTTTTCTTCAAGAATGGGTAACACGCCTGCTTGTACGACAGAAGATTTACCGCTAGCCGACGCACCTACCACGGCTAAAAAAGATGTATTTTCTAGCTTTTTGATAATCTCTTGTATTAGTGTCTCTCTACCGTAAAAGAAAAAGGTATCTTTCTTAGTAAATGATTGCAAACCCTTATAGGGACAAATACCAGCATCAAATAATTGTGGGGTTAATTTAGTAGATAATAAAACATCAATTACTCCGGTGGCTCCCGATAGCCAGGGATATAAGGGTATCTTTAAACCAGATGATTCTTGCTCTCTAAATAATCTTCGTTGCAGTTGCGTAATTAATTCGGCTACGCTCAATCCAGTAGTAGACTCTGAGAAGATTTCGACTAAGGTTTCGCTAAAACTTGCTGACAATTCAACAGTAGGAGCAGCACCAATAAGACACTGTTGTTGTTGCACTCCTAGTTGCAGCGTTTCGATCCATTTATCTAGATTAGTTGCTCCTGGACAATCGAGAATAATGATTTTCTCAGGAATAGGAGATGCTCTTAACTGTTCCAGCAACCAGTCGCGAGATAAACGAATTTCATTTCCTAATACTAATAAATTTGTCTCTTCTTCTGTTTGCTCATTTGTTCCTCTCAGATAAAGAAAAAGAGTTTGAGTTGTTACCGAAGATAAATAACTAGATATAGTTGTTTTTATTTCAGCATCATTAGCGACTAAATGTTTGACATTAAATTTACCCTTAGTTTTTAAAAGTCGGCAGATATTAATAATACTGCTAGCAAGAGACAAGCCATTAAGAACTAATCCAACTCTTGCCGATTGTTGATTTTGTTTGGTTGGACTTATGCCAATGATAAATTCTCCAGCACCTTCGACAATTCTTCTAGGAGTTTGTCGGGCAATTTCTGGCTTTTCTGTGTCTGTAATCCCTCGACTGCGTTGTTGCTCATTAAAAACTCGAATTAGTTGGTTGGTTTTATCGATTCGTTCTAAAGTTCGATGGTAAATATAGCGATACAAGCGATCTACTTCAATTACTCCCTCAGAGTCAGCCGCTTCCCC
>JBFRWL010000044.1:0-3327 GCA_051439565.1 Prochloraceae cyanobacterium | reverse complement strand
ACTTTCCTATAGCCAAGAAGAGCTGCTTTCCCAGCCGTTTATTGATTTGATTCATCCCGATGACCGAGCCTCTACTCTGGCCGAATTAGAAAAACTTAGCACAGGTCAACCGATGCTCTACTTCGAGAATCGCTACCGCACTCAAGATGGTGATTATAAGTGGCTAGCTTGGACAGCCTTTCCAGTTACAGAAGAAAGTTTATTGTATTGCGTCGCTCGGGATATGACTGAACACAAGCAAGCTGAGGCTCAGTTGCAACATGATGCTCTTCACGATTCCCTCACTGGCCTTCCTAACCGAGCTTTGTTGATGGAGCGCCTCAACCAAGCACTTAAGCGGCAGCAACGAAATCCAGAGAGGCAAGTTGGCTTACTGTTCCTGGATCTAGATCGCTTTAAGATAATTAACGATCGCCTCGGGCACTTGACCGGAGACCGACTGCTGATAGGCATGACTCAGCGCTTAAAAAAATGCCAGCGGGCTAGCGACACCATTGCCCGTTTGGGAGGAGACGAATTTGTCATCCTGTTAGAAGAGCTTAAAAACCAAGATGAAGTCATTAACGTAGCAGAGCGCATCCATCAGGCATTAAAAAAGCCCTTTGTTATCGAGAACCAAGAGCTATTCGTCTGTGCTAGTATTGGCATCGCCCTGAGTAGTAATGAGGTCTACTCAGAGGCGGCACAACTGTTGCGGGATGCCGACACGGCGATGTATAGTGCTAAAGCCCTTGGGAAGTCCTGCTATGCAGTGTTTGAACCCTCCATGCATACTCACACTCTGAAGCAGTTGCATTTAAGAGCTAGTCGCCAGGACTCAGAACTCAGAGGGGATTTAAACAGAGTGCTCGGACGACTCAAGCTGAAAGCCTTTCTAGATATAGAGACGATTATTGCTCCGTAGAATTACGGTTAAACTAATTTATCCCAACACAGTTGATTTGATCTGGCCCAATATATCTTGCGAACTGGACCAGCAGGACAACTATTAGAAGATTTCCTTACTCTTAATTACGATATTAATGACTATAAAACTAAAACCGAACTGACTAGGGAACAACTTATCACTAGAGTTGTTACCAGCTTACAAAGTTATCAAACTCTGGTTGAAAATAATGAGCAACTAGAACAGACCAAGCTGTAAATAGATTGAAATCAATTTCATTTATGATTTCAATCACTATTTAAGGAAATCTACTTAATGTAAACTTTGATTGTAATAATAATCAAAAAATCTCCAGCTCCTAGCAAGTTTTCACCAGCTCGATAAAAACTATTCAGAGGATTTTTGATGTTTAAATTTCAATCCGAAGTGGCAACATTTACCCGCTGTCCAGATGTAGATAACCAAAACTCTGTGCCACTAGAATCAGGTTTGTCGGAACATTTTCGTCTCCGTGCTAATTTCTGCTTCAGGCAACTCGGTCAACCGCAGACTGCACCGGGACGCGACTATGTCCATGTCTTGAGGTAACGCACACAGGAAAGTTCTTAAACTGACTTGCTGGTCGGATTAACTTGATTCTACACAAACTCGTCATTCGTCACAAAGCTTTTTTTAATCATTTATTTTCAATTCAATAGCCAAAATCAAGCTAATTATTTTAAATGTCTGTGACCAAAAGTTTTTACCCACAATAGACAAAATCCTGAATCGGCTTTTGTGTTATTCATCGTTATATTTCCGCTGCTGCCACAATAGAGAGAGAAAAGTCCTCGCTTTCCTCTTACCTCATGGCAAATTTAGCTTGTTTGAGCTTCTCTGGAACTATCTTAGTGCCTTTACTCGCTACCTTTTAGCGCCTGTTTTTAGACAAATAAGCCATTGGGTTGACTACGCCTGTTCCCTTAAGATGTATTTCAAAGTGTAAATGAGGCCCTCTGCTGTATCCAGTACTTCCCATTTCGGCAATTTGCTGACCTTGCCTCACCTTTTGACCTCGACGCACTAAAATTCGCTGGTTGTGAGCGTATATTGTCATGCTGCCGTCAGGATGCTTCAGTTTGAGCAAATTGCCGTAGCCGCCAGCATTCCAACCAGCCCAAAGCACCTCCCCCGAAGCAGCCGCCAGGATTGGAGTGCCAATGGGAGCGGCAATATCGATTCCTTTGTGCATTCTGCCCTCACGCCAACCATAGCCAGAAGTAAGAACTCCTGCGGCTGGCCAAATGTAACCATTAAATTTAGTAGAAACAGCTGGATCTATTAGGAGTTGCTGAGGCACAGAATCATGAGCAGAAAATCTTCTTAAAGGAGGCAAGACTGGCAACTCAAGCACTCTTGTGTCTCGAGACTGAACCCTAGAAGTATTGCTTGAGGATTGATTGGTTTGTCTTTGCCGACGCTGTTTTAACCATTGAGGATTAGTTGTTCTGAGATTTTTATCATCCTGTTTCAATCTTTCCAGCTCAGCTGTGAGTTTTTCTCGCTCAAAGTTGTTAGAGAAAGTGGATTTTACTGTCGGTTTTAGAGACGAGCTATCTCGAACAATATTTTGAGAAGAAAAGCTAGCGAAGGTCGGCGGCGAACTTAGAGCTTCAGCAGCTAAAACAATATCATCGAGTTGGGTGAGTAATATTCCAGTTGCACTAATAAAAATTGCTACCCCCATCAGAGCAGCAACTTGACGAACTCGAAGATATTCCTCGCTCGCTCTAGTTTTGTCTTCAGATTGTTTGACTCCTAACTCTTCTGGCATTTGAAGCAAATTAATACTGTTTTCTTCAGAGTTTGCCGACATCATCAAAATAAAATAACTGTGGCTGTTGATGTGGGTGCATTTGAGCATTACTGGTTAATTATTTAATAACAAGCTCTTAAGTAAAACTACAAGCAAAGCCCGAAAACTTTATCATTTTTTTCAGGTAAATCACTGCAAGTTTATCACTTCTTTAAAAAGGCAATTAGCAAGAGCTCCCCACTGATTAATGAGAGTCCCTCTCAAGTAAAGCCAACACTGTTTTTAAGGGGAGCAAGTGGTTTCCCGAATAAGTCCGAAGGGACAGAATATCCCTGGCTGACAGTAATTATCTGTTTGAGAGCAAACCTCATCCAAGATTTTGACCAAAGAATGTAGGATTTCATGATTGCACCATTTTTGTTGAGATATTTCGGCCATAATTTTGCAGATATTAGCCTCATCCTCAACTTGTTTTAGAGGGATTTCATATAAAGATTCATTTTCTTTTTAGCTAAACTGTAGAATAAGGGCTAAAAATGAGCCTCGTTAAATGATAATTTAATCAACAAATGGTCAGAAAAATCAATACATATTTAGCCTGAATTTTAGTAGATTTTGCCGCTGGGCAAAATCTACTCTCTAGCTC
>JBFRWL010000043.1:0-8003 GCA_051439565.1 Prochloraceae cyanobacterium | reverse complement strand
CTTCAATTTTAGGAACTACGATCGCACTAGCTTGATATTTTTTGGCTAATTCGATAATCGCTTGAGCAAGAAGACGATCAACATATTGACCCAAATTAGATTCGCCTAACTGATAATTTCCCTCTTGTTTTTGGGCTTTATGGCGTTGATGAGATAAATTACGTTTTTGTTGTCTTTGACGATTGAGTAATCGATAGTTTTTCCCTAAAAGTTGTTTGATGCTACGAAATGCGATCGCATTTTCTTCAACTCCATCAACAATAGCGACTGTCGCTGGTTTGTCTAAACCCATTGCTACGCCAAGAATAATATTGGGTTTTCCTTGATAGAGTTTACGAGAAGGACGGGGAAAAGAATTATGTAATTTAGCTAATGTAGAGTGTTTCTTTTGAACAAAAGCTTGTTGATTAGGACTTAATTCGCCTTTATCTTTCATACTATCAATGGTTTTTAGTAGTTTAGCCTCCTTTTCTTGACGAGCTTGTTGAGTTCCTTCTGCTGACCAAAATCTAGTTTCCACAGTACAGAACAGAATCAACTGATTAGCGTTCCAAGGCTTACCTTTAGCTTTGTCTTGTATCCAAGTAAGTTTTGCTGAACGAAGGGTAAATAATCCGCTGGAATGGTTATCTTTACCTGTTTTTTTTACTTGTTGATCTTCTATAAAACGTTGAAACCAATGTAGCTGTCTGCGATCGCAGTAAACTTGAAAGGTATGTTTACTCAAGCCATTAAAGCGAACACAAAGCCGACCTTTCTCATTTTGATGCCATTTCAAATCTTCGTTGGTTTCAAAGGTGATAGGAAAAGGAAGAGACTTTGGTTTAGTAAGCAGTATGTCTTGCCAAGAACGATCTTCTTTATTGTCCTTGGGAGCAGTAGTTGCAGCAGTCATTAGAGTCTCTAGCCATTGTTCCCCTGTTAAATCTCTTCCATGAGGACGACTGCCTTCTATTTGGGTTTGTAGCCTTTCTATTTTGATTGCTACTTTGCGGCGACGTTGAGCAAATTTCTTGCTGTTTTCTGGTTTGTCTGGCTTTGGTAATTTACAGCCGTTTTTGAGTAAATAGCAAATAGCTGAACGGGTTAAGACATCGTCAGTTTGATCATATAAATCGAACAGAAGTGAAGATTTTTTAGGAACGCGATCGCTGTTTGGGTTTTCCTGGGATTTTTCTATTGTGGTTTCTATCTCAGTAAGGATTGCTTTGGCTTTTTTGCGCAGAATATCGAGACTGCATTCACACTCTTTTATGAGTTCTGTATCGCTTTTGAGCATCGATAACCAACGTTGTTGTCCTTCAAGTTTGCGTTGTCTGCGTTGCTGTAGTCTGAGCCAGGATTTGTAGATGTAGTTAACTGATTTAATTACCGAAAGATAAAACCGAGATGGTTGACCTTCATAAAGAGGCTCGGTTTTGAGAGATTTGCAGAGTTCACTAACTATCGTCCCAGGTAATCTACCCTGAGACTGCCATTCTTCAAAGTCTGGATGATTATTGATTTGCGTTAGTAATTCGTTAATCAATGGCGTGTTTTTCTCTGCCATTAATTTCCATAAATGACAGCGGGTAGATTCTGATGCTACTAGGCGACATTGGATAGTGATTTGGCTCATGACAAACACAAGCGTTTAATAAAAACATATATGTATTTTACTACACTTCTGTAGAATTTTGACTATGGGAGAAAAATTCTTTACAAGTAAGCAAGCAGCAAAAATTATTGGTTGTTCTCTACGTCAATTGCAGTATTGGCGGGATAAGGGTGTTGTCGTACCGACAATTGAAGGTTCTGGTACTGGTAGGAGTATTTATTATTCGCAATCCGATCTCGTACAACTGGCACTTATGGAATATCTGTTGTCAGTTGGGTTGAGTTTTGCCACAGCGTCTTGGGGCTTGAAGGAGTTAATTAAAACTGATGCTGATTATGCTAATCCTGAGACGAAGAAGCAATGGATGTTGTGCTGGGATAATAAAAGCGGATGCGACCCCGCGTCGCCGACAGGCGCAAGGGAACGCGCACCAAGCAAGCGATCGCTCGTCTTAGAAGAGTTTGACAGAGAAAAAGCGATCGCATCTTTAGATGAGGGACAAGTTGTAATTCCAATTTGGTTAGATGAGATTCATCGGAAGTTAATTAAACTGTAACGGTCATTTATTGAAGCGAAGCTACTATCCGGTGGAATCTAACTCGAAACACTTGCTTTGTAAGGATTTAAAAATGCAGAAATTGAGCGAGCGCTAGCTCTGAAGAATATTGGGCGTTGAGTTACTTTGTTTAGGAAAGTGGGAAGACTTAGAAAGTAGTCAACTCAAACCTTGTGAAGTGAAGCTTCAAAGTACAAAAAATAAAATAAAAACTACTTCTCGTGCTGAGAAATATGCTTTTTCGTTTACGACTGGGGGACTGCTTTATCAGGAGTCAGTGAAATTCGCTGCACTTTTTATAGAGTTGGGTGATTGGGATCGCGTGCGGGAGCTGGCTATTGAACAAAATCTGTTTCAGACCAGAACCGAAAAAGCTTCTGTGAGGCTTTGTAGAGAGATTTGTTCTAGATTAAAGACCCTTGGCGAGAAAGAGATAAATATGCTGGTTGATGGAATAGTTAAGGATAAAGGTTATATTCTATGGCTAGCACTTTGCCGACGCTACAAATTCATTCGCGACTTTGCTGTTGAGGTTTTAAGAGAAAAACCCCTAAATTTAGAGACGGAACTTCAAATCGAAGATTTTGAGTTCTTTTTTAACCAGAAGGCGGAGATGCATGATGAATTGGAAGCTCTCAAACCAGAAACTAAGAAGAAAGGGCAACGAACACTTTTCAAGATGCTGCGAGAAGCCGATCTTTTAAGCACAGAAAACAGAATTTATCCAGCTCTGCCAAGCACTTCTTTAATAAATACAGTTTTTCTGGAAAGGCAAAAGGAAGTTTTGTTTTTTCCATTACTGGAATCTCAGCTTGGGGTAGGAAATTGGTAAAAGACATAGCTACAAAACTATTAAAAACGCGCTTTGGGCATCTTGAAACAGTCATTTCTAGTGATCGCTTTTTGAAAAAACAGGGTTTGGGGAATGAAGTGCCTTTTTTTATCTGTCCTTACAAACCTGAAGAATCAGTCGAGATGGAACGATTGAGAAAATCACTTTGTAATAAACTGCAAAAGAAAGGAGTGTCTGTACTAGAAATAAATCTCTATGATCTTTCCATCGAGCTTTTACAAAAACGTGGAATCTGGGAGAGAGTTCTCGACCAAGAAGTTTCGGTATTAAAAGACCAGCTCAAAGAGCTATTGCAAGGCGTTCTCGATCCTGAGACTTACTTAATACCTGCGATCTCTAACAAAATGTCGAATGCAGAATTTCAGGTAATGTTTCTTTCTGGTGTAGGTGAAGTATTCCCCTATATTCGCTCGCACAATATTTTGAACAATTTGCAGAGTACTGCAAAAGAGCAGCCAACGGTGGTATTTTTCCCAGGTGCTTATACCCATTCTCTAGAATCTGGTGCTTCTCTCGATCTTTTTGAAAAGCTGCACGATGACAAATACTATCGAGCGTTCAACATTTTTCACTATGAAGCATAACGAGGAAGTAAATGATGAGTTTAAAAAACATATTTACCAAACCGATAGACCGACCAATTGATGGAGTTATCAAAGCAGATGATCGCAAAAGTCTGGGGATTGAAATTGAAGAGTACGTATTGACTGAAGAAATAGAAAAGCGTCTTGAAAATTTTTTAGATGCCTATAACAGTTATAAAGGAGCCAATGGAGTATGGATATCGGGCTTCTTTGGATCGGGAAAATCCCATCTGCTAAAAATGCTAGCTCTTCTCCTGGAAAATAGAGTTATTGAGGATCTTCCTATACTGGAGAGCTTTTTACCCAAATGTGAAAAAAACGCATTTTTGAAGGGAGGTTTTCAACAGGCTGCAAGAATTCCTTCCAAGAGCATTCTGTTTAACATCGACCAAAAAGCAGATGTCATCAGCAAAACTCAGATAGATGCTCTACTAGCCGTTTTTGTGAAGGTTTTTGATGAAATGTGTGGCTATTATGGTAAACAAGGTCATATTGCCCAGTTTGAGCGCGACCTGGACAAGCGCGGCTGTTATGGGGATTTTAAGGAAGCATATCAAGAGATAGCGGGGCAAGAATGGCAGGTTGGACGAGAACAGGCACTTTTAGAGTCTCAAAACATCGCCAAGGCTTATGGTCGGGTTACGGGGAACGATGTCGCTAACGCAGAGGGAATTCTTGATAAATATCGCAATCAGTACAAAGTTTCAATTGAGGATTTTGCCGATCAGGTATATGCATACCTGGAGCAGCAGCCTGCTAACTTTCGCTTAAATTTCTTTGTCGATGAGGTAGGACAGTACATCGCAGACAACGTGAAGCTGATGACTAACCTACAAACGATTGCTGAAAGTCTAGCTACCAAGTGTCAGGGTCGTGCTTGGATAATTGTCACAGCTCAAGAAGATATGGATATGGTTGTAGGCGAACAAAGCCAACAGCAGGGTAATGACTTTTCTAAGATCCAGGCTCGTTTTGCAAATCGGATGAAGCTGAATAGTCAAGATGTTGCGGAAGTCATTCAGAAACGATTGCTTTTGAAAAATCAAAAAGGCTTCAGCGAACTTTCTCAGCTTTATGATGAGCAATCAAATAACTTCAAAACGCTGTTTGACTTTAGCGATGGCTCTCGAACTTACAGTAACTTTCAAGATTGCGATCATTTTATTCATTGCTATCCCTTTGTTCCTTATCAATTCGCTCTTTTTCAGTCGGCGATCCAAAATCTATCGATACACAATGCCTTTGAGGGTAAACATAGTTCTGTTGGAGAACGCTCGATGCTGGGAGTGTTCCAAGAAGTTGCTATCAAAATTCAAGACTACAAAATAGGTCAGCTTGCCACCTTCGATCTCATGTTTGAAGGAATTGGTTCGGCACTCAAATCGAGCATTCAAAAATCTGTCTTGCGAGCCGAAAGGGATCTGAAAGACAAATTTGCCCTCAAATTGCTTAAAGCACTTTTTTTAGTGAAGTACGTTAAGGAGTTTAAGCCAACTCCGCGCAATCTTTGCGTATTAATGCTAGATGATTTTGACAGTGACCTAGTACAGCTACGCAAACAAGTCGAAGCAGGATTAAGTCTTTTAGAACGAGAAACCTACATTCAAAGAGCGGGAGAGCTATATGAATATCTTACCGACGAAGAAAAAGATATTGAGCAGGAGATTAAAAATACTGAAGTAGAGCAAGCGGCGGTTAGTCAAGAATTAGCCAAACTTATTTTCGACCATACCCTCAAGCAGAAAAAGATCCGTTCTGAGTCCAATGGTAAGGACTATCCTTTTTCCAGGAAAATGGACGATCGCCTGCACGGCAGTCAGCAAGAACTTACCATACATGTTATTACTCCTTTTAGTGAGCATGCGGAGAACGAAGAAACCTTAAAAATGCATAGTATGGGACGAGACGAACTTTTGGTCGTAATGCCTGCTGACGAACGTCTCATGCGAGATTTGCCCATGTACAAGCGTACAGAGAAATTTGTTAAGCAAAACATATCCATTACTCAAAAAGAAGCAGTAAAAAGAATACTTGCAGCCAAGAATTCTCATAATAATCAACGATATAGCGAGTTACAACAGCGTATCGAAACACTATTAGGAAAAGCCAAATTAATTGTTAGTGGGGATGATTTTGATGTGAGTAGTGAGAATGCCCAAATTTCTATTGTTAAAGGATTTCAGCGGCTAATCACTCAAACCTACCCAAATCTGCAAATGCTGCGGGGCGCGAACTATCGCGAACAAGATCTAGAAGGAGTATTAAATCAATCTACTGGGTTGTTTGCGACCGCTCTTTCGGATGCAGAAACTGAAGTACTGAGCAAGATTCAAACTAACAAAAATACTGGTGTTAGAACGACCGTTAAAAATATTCTAGATACTTTTGAACGTAAACCCTATGGCTGGGGATATGCTGCTATTCTCTGCACGGTGGGCAGTCTATTGGCGCGGGGCAAACTGGAAATTCGTGCCGATGGTAATCTTCTTGAGGGGGACAAGCTATTAAAGTCTCTGCAAAATTCAAAAGAACATAGCAACCTCATTCTAGACCCACAGCTTGATTTTACTAACTCTCAAGTTCGCGCACTTAAAGGTTTTTATGAAGAATTCTTTGATGAACCACCTGCTCCAGGAGAGGCGAAAGAAGTGGCTCAAGCGACAGGAGAAGCTATGAGGCGATCGCTCACCGAACTAGAGAGTCTTACTTCAGGAAAAGAACATTATCCTTTTCAAGAAAAATTAGATAAGGCGATCGCGACTTTGAAGGAGGTCAATGGGAAACCCTATGCCTGGTATCTGACCGAACTATTAGCTCAAGAAGATGAACTTCTAGACCTCAAGGAAGATATTCTTGACCCGATTAGCAAATTTATGAAAGGGTCGCAAAGAGAGATATTCGATCGCGCCTACAGCTATTTAAAAGAACAGGAAGCTAATTTTGCTTATATCGAAGGAAATGAGGTAGAGCAAATAAGAACGATTTTAGAAAATGAAAAGTGTTTCAAGGGTGGTCTGATGAAAGATCTAAAAACCTTGCTAGACACTCTACAAGATAAAGTTTCGGTACAAATAAAACGGGAAATTCAGCGAGCCAAACAAAAGTTCGGCGAGTTAGAAAACAGGCTCACTAACCATCCAGATTATGAGGCACTTTCTCCCCAGCAACAGGCTGAAGTTTGCCAACCCTTCTCTGATTTGACAGGAATAATTGAGACACAAAATACTATCGCCGTTATTCGCGATACCTTACGAAGCTTTGAAGAAAATGAATACAACCATCTGCTAACTCAAATTCATAGCTGGGTAAATCCAGAATCAACGAATGAATCAGAGATTAAATACGTTTCTTATCGAGATATTCGAGTTGCCTTCGATAAGCCTTTCCTCAGTGAACCATCGGACGTGGATTCCTATCTCAAAAGCTTAGGTGAGGCTTTACAAAGGGAGATTGAAAACGGCAAAAGAATCAGTATTTAGGAGGTTATTATTGTGGACAGCACGAATCTGAAAAAATTTGCCCAAAATGCCCGTCGAAGCTTAATCGAGCAGGTTACCAGTAAACTAAATTTGGTGCTTGACGAAAATAGTGCAGCCCGTCGTCAGTATCCTCATGCAGTGGCACAGCTTGAAAAAGAAATTGCCACTCTTTCCAAAGAGCGAGTAATTGAGAAGGTGGCGTATACCTGGTTTAACCGCTTTTGTGCTTTGCGCTTTATGGATGCCAACCGCTATACAAAGATTGGAGTAGTTTCTGCTGCGGTCGGGCGATCGCAACCAGAGATTTTAGCCGAAGCTAAGATGGGTCATATTGAAGACAAAATGGTTCCAGCTAAGACCCAAGGAGAGATTGCTACTCTCTTAAGCGGGGAAACTCCCAGCCCAGATCCCCAAGGGGAAGCTTATCGTCTGTTATTGGTGGCAGTTTGTAATTTCTATCACCGCGCTATGCCCTACCTGTTCGAGAGGATAGCTGACTATGTAGAGCTTTTAATTCCCGATGACCTGCTTTCGCCCGACTCGATTCTGAATGCTACTCGCGAAGCAATGACTTCAGAAGCTTGTCAGAATGTCGAGGTAATTGGCTGGCTGTATCAGTTTTATATCTCTGAGAAAAAGGATAAGGTTTTTGCGGGACTGAAAAAGAAACAGAAAATTACGACCGAGAATATCCCCGCAGCTACTCAACTTTTCACACCCCACTGGATCGTGCGGTATTTGGTAGAGAATTCTTTAGGGCGGTTGTGGATGTTAAATCATCCAGGATCAAAGTTGGCAGACAAGATGGAATACTATATTCCTCCTGAAGAAGTAGAAACGGATTTTCTAGAGGTAAAAACACCTGAAGAGATAAAAATCTGCGATCCTGCCTGCGGTAGCGGACATATGCTGGTGTACGCCTTCGATTTACTCT
>JBFRWL010000042.1:0-3492 GCA_051439565.1 Prochloraceae cyanobacterium | reverse complement strand
GAGGTAATCTACCAGTTCTTGGTAGGTGTAGTAGTGACTGAAATCAAAATCTTTAACAGCCATAAACAATTTATCACTCAAAAAAAGTTTAGTTTAGCTTCTTTCAAGCTTATCTTCTTTCTATTGTTTCTCACTAATTAAGTTGCCAACACAACCTCGTAACAAATAATCATATTTTTCTATAGCAATCCGATTTGATACGAAATCCGATTCTCAAAAACCACTTTTAATCATCTTGATTAAAAAAACTAAATCCCTCCTGCCGTGACCGAAGGGAATGCTAAAGCAGATTGTACCCTTGTCCTAAAGGATACCGCTAATTGGACTTTGGACAAAATAATTAAGTTTTTAAAACAGGAATTAGGAATTCCCACCATTCCCGTTAAGCTTGCTTTGCGTCATCATTAACAATCAAGATTTGCTTATGACTCATGTGTCGTACTCTCCGAACTTTCAAGTGGGAAGGTAAAGTAAAAACTGCTGCCTTCAGCAAGAATGCTTTCAACCCAAATTTTCCCGCCGTGCTGTTCCACAATATGGCGACATATTGCTAAACCCAAACCCGTTCCTCCTTTTAGGCGAGAATCTGTAGCATCTACCTGATGAAAACGCTCGAAGATACTTTCCAGTTTGTCAGAGGGAATACCTCTTCCGAAATCTTTCACTGCAAATAAAATCTCTTGATCATTTTTATGGTGTTGTTGAGACGTTATCCAGACTTGATCATCAGCAGTAGAAAACTTAATGGCATTGCTAATTAGATTCGTTAGGGTTTGTAGAATACGCTCTCTATCTCCCCAAAAAATAATAGATTTAGAATTGGTTTTAAGGACAACTTGATGGGCTTGAGCCACAGGAAGCAACATAGCTACTGCCTGGTTAATCAGCTCCTCACTATCACACTGTTGTTTTTCCATCTTCTCTTGCCCCGATTCAATTCGTTCGAGGTCAAGAATATCATTAACTAGGTTTACCAGGTGTTGACTATTTCTCAGAGCTACATTGGACATTTTTTGTCCTGGGGGTGAAAGTTTTCCCAAACGACCAGCATCTAGCAACTGTAGTATTCCATGAATCGAAGTTAGTGGAGTTCGCATTTCGTGACTGGCAACGGCAATAAACTCATTTTTCATCTTTTCAATAGCGTGACGCTCAGTAATATCTAAACCAATGCTTATCGTTCCGCTGACTTCTCCCTTCTTATTCCGTAATAGAACAGTATTCCAAGAAATAATTTTTTCCGCTCCCGACTTACTCAGAATTGAGTATTGGTATGAGGTAAGAGAGGTTTGTAGTAATATTTCCTTAAAAATCTGCTGTGCTTGCTGGAATTGGGACTGGGGTACAAAAATATTAAACCAATTTTTACTCAACACTTCTCCTGAAACATATCCAGTTAATTGCAGAAAGAAGGGATTGACATATTCCACCTGCCCGTTGCACTCTAGCCCTACAACTACTAAGGGTACATTCTCTAGTAGCGTCCTCCAACGGGACTCTAATTCTTGTAGGTTAGCTTCTGCCTGCCGACCCTCTTCTAGTTGGCATTCCAACTTTTCCTTGGCTTGAGTGAGTGCCATAGTCCTTTCTGCTACAAGTATTTCTAGTTCTTCTTTTGTCTGTTGAAGAATTGTTTCTGCTTGTTTGCGAACAGTAATATCTTCAACTACATATGAGAAACGAACTCGATTACCTGTAGTTCTTACAATCGGGCAGACCGTAGCAGATAACCAGCTTGTACTAGTCCCTGTGGTGTCAGCATACTCAAAGTGGACAGGACTACTAGTTTGTTGGCTTTCACGATAATATTGAATCCACTGGCGTACCTGAGCTGGAGGTTGCCCAAGAGTGGTTGCCAATCGATTTCTCATTGCTTCTGGTGTAAATCCCCAAAATTTTGCTGTGGTTACATTATCTTCAATATCCAGGATGTCATCCTCCACGAGCTCGACAATTCCCATCATCAAAGGAGAACTATTGAAAAAGCTGCGCAGAGTAGATTCCTTTTCTTGCAGCTTGACGGAAGCCTGCTGATGTTCGATCTGTTCTTGGGTTAACTTTTGGTTGATTATTGTTACTTGTTGGTTCCGCCGTTGGGCTGTTTGAGCCAGATGAACCGCACTTGTTCCTAGTACAGCCATAACCAATCCCCCACTTAAGACCAATCTAGGCAGTGGGGATTGTTGGGCAACTAGTAATTCTCTTGTGGGCCAGACTCTTAGGTGCCAGGTGACACCTTCCCAAAAAATTTCTTTCTCCTGTATCCATTTGGGATCTATCGAACTACTGTGCCCAGGAAAACTACGGCGGTAGATTTCTTCAGTGCCTTCCAAAATAGCGAGGGCGTATCCAGGTGCTATTTTTTCTTGGTCTAACAGAGTATCTAGCAATGACTGAATGCGGAAAACACCGAGAATAAATCCGTCAAATAAGACTGGTGAAGAGTGGGGAGTTACCGTAGTTTTGCTTGTCTTCAAGAAAATGGGGACATAAACGAGAAAACCTTTCCCACCTTGAACCAAATTAATGGTGCGCGTTACTGTTAGCGTATATCTTTGGCGGGAAGCTTCTAGAGCTGCTTTTCTTCGTGGTTCAAAAGCTAAATTGAGATTCTGAGCTGCTTCATTTCCTGCTAATGGGACAATCCAGCGGACGTTAAACTCAGAGTCGATCCATTCGATTGCCTGGAACCCAGGATAGTCTCTGAGATAGTTTTGGGCATCTATTTCCCATTCAACTTGAGGCATCCCACCTCGGTTAGACCAACGCCGTTCCATCCGTATCAGTGCTTGAAAACGATTTTGTAGCTGTGAGTCAAGTTCCTGCTTGACACTGGCAGCTGCGACTTTCCCAAAATGCTGTTTATTGGCAAAGTCTTGCTCTAATAGGGCTTTCCAAAGCCAGCAGGTTGCGACTGAGAAACTCACCCCTATTAAAACAGGTAGCCCTCGCCAGAGCAAGTATTTTGTTAGTCGCAAGTTATCTAGTCTTAATCTCATGACTATCTTCTAGTATGGTTGCTCTGTTAAGCTATTAGAGGGATTGCTACTGGGAAACGAAAGCTCCGTCGATTTTTCCTTTTTTCAAAAACGGTGCCGAATCACTCGTCTATTTGTTTCTGGGTCAGGATAAGTGATGATCTTACATTCGTCTTTGTTTTTTCTTGGCATGATCACGAGTAATTTTTCAGGGCATTTTTGTCTGGTAGTGCTTGTCCAGATTTATTTTGCTATGAATCAGTTTATTTCTCTTCTATTAGCTTCAAAACTTCTTTTCACTTTCCTTGACATTATGTTTGATATCTTAAACTTGTTGCGAATGGTGCTGATCAGAAAAAATTTCAGACCATTGTAGAGAATAAATATCCTAGTGGAGATTTTCCCGATCTTGTAGCAATGGTGCAACAGTTTTTATCAGCATCACTCCAGATTAATAGTATCACCTCTGCTTGTTTCGGGATCTCGGGTGCCGTGGTCAATAATGCTTCTAGTT
>JBFRWL010000041.1:0-3035 GCA_051439565.1 Prochloraceae cyanobacterium | reverse complement strand
GATGTGTATAAGAGACAGCTATTAGGGTGACTCGCCACGGTTCTGCATAGCCATTGTGAACATTCATCTGATTAAACCGCATATCAATGGTGACATCAGACCTGTGCAAAAAATAATTGGCAAAATATTCTTTAATTACGTAACCCTTATAACCACAGCAACTGATGAAATCATTGATTCCGTGGGCAGAATAGGTTTTCATAATATGCCACAGAATCGGCATGCCACCAATTTCCACCATTGGCTTAGGTCGAATACTGGTTTCTTCACTCAAACGAGTTCCCAATCCACCAGCTAATATTACTGCTTTCATTAGTTTAAATCCTCAATTATTGATTACTTACTTCAATTGATATTCAATGTTTTCGCAGTTTTCAACTGCCTATTGATTAACGGCTTGATAATTGGCCACGCAGTAGCTTTAAGTAAATCTTTGGTTAACCAGACACTATTCCAAATTAGCCATTGCAGCATCTGGAAATAACAACTGGCTCGCTCTTGCCAGTTTAGAGGGGCAGTGTGGATGGCATGGATATATTCCCTGAACCACTTCCATCTAGTTAAGTGTAGTTTGCCCTTTTTTGTCGGGTCATACCAAGCAATACGCTCTCTAAAGGGACGGTGGGCTCTGACGGAGGTTGCGGGATGATCTCTTTTCCAGAATAGATAACTAGGAACTTTGTAAAATTTGCCATAAAGGGCTAGTTTACCGAGTAAAACTAAATCGGATGAGGGATAGCTTCCTAAAGGCAATAACTGTGTCAGTACCTCTCGCCGTATTAAGCCGTGAAAAGGATGACATTGATTTCCATAACGAACTAAGTGATGATAAATTTTAAATCGTTCAGTGGGCTGGGGAGATTGTAAGTGAAATCGATCTTCGTGTTTTTCAATTTCTGACCCTTGTTCATCAATAATTAAAGTTTTGGGATAAGCTAAAACAATACTGGGGTCTCGTTCTAAGATATCGACACACCGCTGAAGAAATTCCAGGGCGCAAAGATCGTCATGGCAAGCCCACTTAAAATATTTTCCGGTAGCTAGCTCAGCGACGCGATCGAAATTCCAACCAGCGCCTAAATTTTGCTCGTTACGGAAATAGCGAATGCGTCGATCTGCGTTGGCGTAATGGCGACAAATTTCTTCTGTGTTGTCCGTTGAGCCATTATCAGAAATAATCAGCTCAAAATCCCCAAAGGTCTGTGCCAGAAGCGAATTCAAGGCATTTTCTAAAAAATGCTCGCCATTGTAAACTGGCATGCCAATACTAACCAAGGGTTGATTTTGATTCATGGTTTTTGAGAGTTTTATCTAATAATGTTGAGCCTCGCATTTTGATAACGCGAGCGGGTACGCCTACTGCGATCGCGCCAGCAGGGATATCTTGGGTCACGACTGAACCAGCACCAATTACTGCACCTTTACCAATACGTACGCCATCGAGGACAATCGTCCGATAACCCAGCCAAACATCATCTTCAATAGTGATGCCACCTTTTGTGGTTAAGGGCTGTTCCTTAATTGGTCGATCCGGGGCAATGCCATGAGCATAGGGATAAAAAGCGCATTCAGGAGCGATTTGTACCTTACAACCAATTTTAATTGCTGATTTATAACCAGAAAATTGACAGCGTGGCTGAATATGGGTATCACTACCAATAACTACTGTGCCAGCGTCTCCAGTTTGGATATAGGTATCGCCATACAGATGAACTCGATCTCCTAAAACAACCTTGCCGCCATCGCGGTCTTGAAAAATGGTCGTGCGATCGCCAATAAAAACATTTGCTCCTAGTTGTAGCAACCGATGATAAATTGTCGCCCCAGGAGCGGTATAACCCTGGGGATGATAACGAGCAAGACAACGACGGGCGTAATATGGCGGAGCTAGCCAAGTTGCGATCGCAGTACTGATTTTTCCTAGATAACCCAATCCAGCCCAGCGCATCCAAAACCACATCCAGGCAGTGGCAAACAGACCTCGCAGACCAGAAACTTGCCATTTGGTTTGCAATCGTCTCCAAGTAGTTGCAGAATTTTCGGGCTGGCTAATCATAGTAAAGTCCTGAGCTAAGATTAACAGCATAGGGAACTTTATCGGGAATAAGGGGAGCTTTATAAAATGCACAGAAATGCTTTACTAGGGAAGGTGCATTCAATAGTTCGCCCTTAAAGGGCAAAGGTGGATGTTTGATATAATCAACTAGATGGTCAAATTCAGTACAATAGCTGATGCCAAATTTCTCTACTGTTTGAGCAAATAATAGTTGATGATCGTCTATGTGTTCGCCATAGCGTTTTAGTCGGGGTAGCAAAACGAAAGATGCTCCCATTTTTGCCAACATTCTGGTAGAACCCTGACCCGCATGAGCAATTACCAGGGAAGCTTGCTGTACTAATTCCTGCATTTCGGTTTTGGTTACAGAAGTGACAGGAGTTAACAGGGGATGATTGAGTCGGGTGACTGAAGTTGCCCCATGTTGAAATAAAACTGGTTCGGTAATAATCTCTCTTTCCAAGAGGCGATCTAACCAATCAACGGTACGATCGAAGGGATAAATAATTGTTCCTAAAGTAAAGACAATCATAGTAAATTAAACAGTCGATTCTATTGTTCATACTAGGCAATCACTCCTCTGTATTTGGCTTTGGGATGGTGTTCCAAACATTCCGGCCATTGGACATAAAATTCGTCAACAACAGAGTAGACAAGTTTGCCGCTAAGACTAAGGGCTTTGGAGCGAGAGATGCTTTCAACAAATACTGTTTTAATGCCAACA
The DNA here is from genome assembly GCA_051439565.1 of Prochloraceae cyanobacterium. GTDB lineage: Bacteria > Cyanobacteriota > Cyanobacteriia > Cyanobacteriales > JBFRWL01 > JBFRWL01. Next base: position 255 of record JBFRWL010000041.1, on the reverse strand, counting down.
ATTTTGCTGGCATAGATAAACGGTACGGCTAAACTAGCACCGGTGGAAATTACTAAATCTGGTTTGCTTTGGTAGAGAATAAATAGGGCCTGGAAAAAATTGATAATCGCTCTACCTACCATTCTCGCTTCTTGCATAATTACCCAGTGGACAATTTCTTGACGGCGCAGTCGTTCGGTATCAAATTTCGGATAAGTAACCCATTCTCGGTAATGAGCCGACCAAAATTCTTTTAAACCCATCATGGTTGAGAAA
>JBFRWL010000040.1:0-3274 GCA_051439565.1 Prochloraceae cyanobacterium | reverse complement strand
CCCCTGCTTCCACTCTTACCCTCTTCCCTCTCGATCTTCATAGCTATTTGACCGATCTTCGTAGTATTTTCCCCAATTCCTAAAATAAACAAATTCTGTACCTCATAGATGTGAGAATTGCTATAGGAGTCGAGCTGCATTGCCAACAAGTCACAATGATGCTTTCAGTAGCGCAAAAACTGATTGACAAACCAGGGTTTTCTGGAAGTAACGAGTAAGGAAGAAAGAGTTTTTGATGATAAATTTCTTTCTTCTTCTTCTGACTCGGAGACTGGGAGACTTCTGACTTGACCAAGCAACTTTGCACTCTACTGACTTTGGTAAATGCATAGGTTTAGTCTTATTGTTCATTTTTAGTCATGGTAGAGCCATATAGCCAGATTCAACAGCAAAACCCCGCAATTCATCGTATTTTAGATGCTAACTTAGATCGAGCCAGGGAAGGTCTGCGGATTATTGAGGAATGGTGTCGATTTGGTCTGAACGATCGACAATTAGCAGAACAATGCAAGCAAATGCGACAAGAATTAGCCAGTTGGCATACTTCCGAGTTGCGGATGGCAAGAGATACTGCTGGGGATCTTGGCACTGAGTTATCCCATCCTCAAGAAGAACAGCGCAACGGCATTGAGCATTTATTACAGGCAAATATCTGCCGAGTTGAAGAAGCGCTGCGAGTAATAGAAGAGTACGGCAAGCTGTACAAGCCTAAGATGGGCAAAATATTTAAGCACATGCGCTACCAGGTTTATATCCTCGAAAGTACTTTATTTGCCTATAGCCGTCACCAACAGCTTCAGGAATCTCTGCTTTATTTGGTAACATCTCCTTCAGAACAACTGATCCCTATAGTAGAAGCTGCTCTTCAAGGAGGATTAAATCTAGTTCAGTATCGAGATAAAAATACTCAAGATGGGGAAAGGCTAGCTAATGCTAGTCAATTGTGTCAGTTGTGTCGCGATTATGGAGCATTGTTTATTGTCAACGATCGAGTAGACTTAGCTTTGGCAGTTGACGCTGATGGGATTCATTTAGGACAGCAGGATATTCCTATTGAACTAGCCAGACAGATATTAGGGTCGCAGCGTTTGATCGGTCGCTCTACTACTAATGCAGAGGAAATGCAACGAGCGATCGCAGAGGGAGCAGATTATATTGGTGTTGGCCCTGTATACGAAACACCTACTAAAGCAGGAAAAGCTGCTGCTGGCTTAGATTATGTTCGCTATGCGGCTCAACATTCTCCTCTTCCCTGGTTTGCGATCGGGGGTATCGATCCCAAAAATATTAATGATGTTCTGGCAGCAGGAGCAGAACGAGTAGCTATAGTTCGCGCTATCATGCAAGCAGAGCAACCTACCTTAGTTACTCAATATTTACTCTCCCAACTGACGAGAAAGCAAAATTATCGCGGCAAAGAATAACAAAGTTTTTCAAGCTGATGTCTTATACTACTGCTCAAATCACTCTTCAAGTTAACGGCGAACCCTATACTTGTTCTCCTCAGACTAAATTACCCGACTTACTGACACAGATGGGGTTTAATCCTCGTTTAGTTGCCGTAGAATACAATGGAGAAATTCTTCACAAACAATATTGGTCAAATACTCAGCTTGCAGCAGGCGATCGCCTGGAAGTAGTCACTATCGTTGGTGGCGGTTAGGGAGAGGAAGACAAGGGGGACAAGGGAGACAAAGGGAACAAACAACAATCAGCAATAATCAATTTTTCAGATGCTTAAGCAACTATTCTCAAAAATTCAACCTCTTTTAAAATCTCTCTTGGTCTTGGGATTAGTTTTAACTCTAATTCTAAGTAATGCTAGCGATGCCTTAGCAGCCCGCAGCGGAGGCAGGATGGGAGGAGGTCATTTTCGCGCTCCCAGTCGTACCTATTCTTCACCAAGAGGCGGTTACCGCTCTCCTGGAGGTTATGGATATGGATATCCAGGTCGCGGGATCGGCTTTCCCTTCTTACTGCCTTTCTTCGGTTTTGGTGGCTTCGGCAGTCTATTTACCATCCTGATTTTTCTGGCGATCGCTAATTTCCTCGTCAGAACTATCCGCAGTGTTGGAGAGGGCGAGTACGGCACGTCAATAGACTACGGTAATACTCAAGTTTCTGTAGGCAAAGTGCAAGTAGGTTTGTTAGCCAATGCTCGCAGCCTGCAAAAAGAGTTAGAGCAATTAGCTCTGACTGCTGATACTGGTTCGGCTGCTGGTCGTGCCATGATGCTACAAGAGGCAGTTCTAGCGTTGCTGCGTAACCCAGAATATTGGATTTACGGTGCAACAGAATCTCAACAAGCTGGCTTAGATGCAGCAGAAGCTAAGTTCAATCAGTTCACTTTAGCTGAACGGAGCAAATTTACTCAGGAGACCCTCTCGAACGTCAATAGTCAACTTAGAGATATATCCAAAACTTCCTTACCTGAGAGTGAGGGACACTTAGCAAATCCGATGGAAGATTCTGGAGGATATATTATCGTCACTATTATCCTGGGGACGCAAGGAAAGCTAGAATTACCTGACATCAATGGTTCGGACGATTTGCGTCAAGCTTTGCAACAGATTGGCGGGATTTCTAGCGATCGCCTTCTTGCCGTTGAGGTTCTCTGGACACCCCAAGCGGAAGGAGATACCTTAACCACTGACGATATCCTCGCTGAATACCCCAACTTGAAATTAGTATAGTTAGCTGAAAATCTGAGTTGGAAGCAGAAAACAAGGGGTGCAAGTCTTGCACCCATATTAAGTTAGTTCATCGTCTATAAGGAATGCGTTTGAGCGTCACCTTTTTGAACTATTAATCGCTGTGAAAAGCTATGCGACCAGCACCTATATACAAACCAGGGCTATTGTATCCTTCAGAAAAGGCTGTGACACCAAACATATAGATACCGCCATCTTTAGGATTTTTCTTAGCTTTGAGGGAAACTGTCACCGTGTTGCCAGGTTGTACGGGGCGATCAAAGACAACTAATACTTCATTGCCGTTTGTTGGTTCTTCCCCACCAAGACTGGTAAGAGAAAGAGAAGGAGCATTGGTGGCGAAAAGGTCGCCCTGGAAGGCATCGGTCTTATCGCTATCGAAAGCGATCTGCTCTAAATTAGGCTTCTGAACAATCTTAACTGCTTGTAGTGCTTCTCCAGCATCTTCGGGTATCTCGATCGTGAACTGGTAACTTGAGTAAGCACCAGGATCAGTCCGGCTAGCACCATAATCAACTAAGCGCGGAGCCTTGTCAAATACAGTCCTACCACCGCCTATATGG
>JBFRWL010000039.1:0-28593 GCA_051439565.1 Prochloraceae cyanobacterium | reverse complement strand
ATCTAAGGCTTCGTGAATTTCAAAGCGAATTCCGTCTGGATGAGTGTGTTGCCGATACCACTCACCTTCCCAGCGACGCCAGTGACGCCCAGACTGCAGATGAATCAGTTCGCCCGTTTTTGGATCTGCCTCAAAAGCACCATGACGAGGACACAAATAAGTATCTGTTAGTGTCAGAGCAGGAATTATCTGGCGGCAGTGAGGACAGTAAATCTCAGGACCAAATATGGGGTATTGTAAACCTGGATTCATGATGATATCACCCGTCTTGTTTTTCTGGTATGCGCCAGTAGTCGCAAGTTTATTATAGAGTCGGTCAATGGAGCTTATCTTTTCCGGAAAGTATTTATCTTATTCATATCTATCCATCTTCATTGATTATCGTTTATTTTTAATATTTTTTTACATTTTTTCCAGAAAAATAAATTTCTTGTTACATTATCGCTACTAAAATCGTGACCGTTATCCGATCGCCACTCCATCTCGACGGGGATCGCCGCCCCCCTCCATTATCCCCTCAGCAGTTCTTCTGACTGCATGGACTCCACCAAAAAACATACTTTGCTCTTGCCACAATAGGAGTTGGGTAGACTCGGGAAGAATAAGACGGTTGAGTGCTTCTGGCTGTAATGGCGGTTCGACACTGAAGATGTCATTTTCCCAGTGCACTCTTGGAGTTTGTACTGCTGCTTCTAGGGAAAGATTAAAATCGAGCAAATTAGAAATAACTTGTAAAATTGCCGTTCTAATGCGGTTAGAACCTCCCGAACCCAAGACTAATTCTGGTTTTCCTTCCTTGAGAACAATTGTGGGCGACATCATCGAGGAAATGCGGCGATCGCATTCCCAATTATAGAATCCCAAGGGATTCAAATCTGCTTCCCCCAGCATATTATTGAGCATAATTCCAGTACCTGGAATTACATAGGAGGAACCTTCCCCATTCGAGGTAGTTACGCTTGCAGCATTCCCTTCACTATCGATTACACTAATATGAGTTGTACTGCCCCATTTATTAACAATATTGGTTAATTTTGTTTGATAAGTTTCTAGATGTTCTTGGTTAAGAAAGCGTCGAGCTAGATCTTCTCGATAAATATGAGCATCATATCCATCTTTTCTGGCTTGATTGGTTAATCGCATTACTTGTGCTAAAAGTTGTAGATGAGAGGCGCTGCCCAACTCAATTGGGGCTAAATCTACAGTCTCTAAAAGTTTTAAAGCAAAAGCTATTAAAGCCCCACCAGAACTAGGAGGGGGATTAGTCAATAATTGATGACCGCGATAATTAATTGCCAGTGGTTTTCTGGTGATTACTCGATAATTGCTTAAATCTTCTAAAGTAAGATACCCTCCTACTGACAAATCTTTGACTAATTGACGAGCAAGATCTCCTTGATAGAATTCTTGTACTCCTTTGTCTGCTAACTCAGTTAAAGCCGCAGCTAAATCTGGCATGAAACATATTTCTCCAGCAGTAAGTAACTTGCCGTTGGGAGCATATATTTTTCTTGATTCTGGAAGTGCCAGCAAAATGGGTTCGAGGAATTTCATACATAAACCTTGGAAATTGCCGATCGCAAACCCATTTTTAGCGTAGTGAATGGCTGGTTCAGCAACTACTTTAAAAGGCAATTTGCCTAATTTTTGCTGCACCGCAAAGACACCAGCAAGATTTCCCGGTACGGCAATAGAACCCAATCCGATATGAAAAGATTGGACTTCTCCGCCAAAATTAACTTCAACGGGATAAAAATCTATTTCCTGGGGGGACTTTTTGTGGCGAGGTGTTTGACTAAAAAAGTCAAAGAGAATGTTGCGGTTATCTTGGGTATGGGCGAGGAAAAATCCTCCTCCAGCCACAGAAGTAAGAGTAGACTCGACGACAAAAGAGGCTAAAATACCAGCGATCGCCGCGTCAAAGGCATTACCACCCAAAGCAAACATTTCTTGACCTGCTATAGCTGTTTTTTGGTGTCCAGCCGCAATTACACCCGAAGTTTTCTCCCTCATTAACTTAATTTAAAGAATAAAACTTGTTATACCATTTTCCTAAATCATTGCTACAAATAAACCTGGTTTTAGAAGGCAAGAGATTAGGGTGTGGGGAGTGTGGGAAGTGTGGAGAGTGTGGGGAGTGTGGGGAGTGTGGGGAGTGTGGGAAGTGTGGGAAGTGTGGGAAGTGTGGGAAGTGTGGGGAGGATAGAGAAGTAATTTTATCCCCCTTGTCTCCCCTGCTCCCCTGCTCCCCTGCCCCCCTGCCGTCCTGCTCCCCTGCTCCCCCGCCTCTTCGCTGACCATTTATCTACCAGTAATTGGCTCGCACTTTGGCTGTCTACTGGTTGAGAAAAGAGGTATCCTTGCCCCCAATTGCAGTCTAACTGAAGCAGTTGCTCTAGCTGTGTAGTTGTTTCTATCCCTTCTGCGACCACGTCCATTCCTAAACTGTGAGCCAGTGTAATAATCATCTTGACAGTTTCGGAGCGATCGCCACTAACATCCAGGCTACTGACAAAAGAGCGATCGAGCTTTAAGGTATCAATGGGAAACTCGTGCAGGCGACTTAAAGAGGAGTAACCGGTACCAAAGTCATCAATACACAATTTAACCCCCAAATCTTTTAGCTGCTTTAACCTCTTAGCTTCCAATGTATTGGTTTCTAAAATACAACTTTCAGTAATCTCTAGCTTCAAGCACTCACTGGGTAAATCAGTCTGTGATAACAATTGGCTAAGCTGATCGAGTAAATCGGCTTGTTTAAGCTGCGCGGAGGAAAGATTGACATTAATCACTAGAGGTAGCGACTGGGGAAACTGAGAAAGCCAAGCTTGTAGCTGGCGACAAGCCGACTCCAAAATCCACCAACCTAGTTCCTGAATCAATCCCGTTTCTTCAGCAACTGGAATGAACTCCAGAGGTGACACCCATCCCCTGGAGGAGTGATACCAGCGCACCAGTGCTTCAAAGCCACTCAAACGACCTGTAGCTAGGGAGATAATCGGCTGGTAGTAAAGGCAAAATTCCTGTTGCTCTATTGCCCGCCGCAGATCGGTTTCTAATTTCAAGCTAGCTAAAACGCGAGTTTGCATCCCCGGGTCGAACAGGGCGTAACTCCCTTTGCCCAAAGCTTTAGCATGATACATGGCTGCATCTGCATCTCGCAAAACTTCTTCTGGTCGCTGATAACCCCTATTACCCAAGGCAATACCAATGCTAGTTCCAGTACGGACTTCGCCGGCATTTAAATTGAATGGCATTCTCAAATGCTGTTGAATGCGTTGAGCCACCCCAGTCGCTTCTTGAATATCTTTCATTTCTTCAAGCAAGATGGCAAATTCATCGCCACCTAAACGCGCTACTGTATCGGAAGCACGCAAGCACTCTCGCAATCTGGTAGCAACGCTTTTAAGTAATTCATCGCCGACTAAATGTCCCAGGCTATCGTTAACCAATTTGAAGCGATCGAGATCGAGAAATAACACTGCATACAAGTAATTAGGATGCCGCAAAGCTAATTGGATCGCGTGGGAAAGCAAGTTCATAAACCAGGCGCGGTTAGGCAAGCCAGTCAGCGAGTCGTGGAAAGCATCGTGCCGTAATTTTTCTTGAGTTTGCAATAGTTGTATTTGCGTTTGTTGTAGTTCTTGCAAAGATTGTTGCAAAGCCTGATTAGATGATTGCAAATGATGGTAAAGATAGCCATTTTTCAGAGCGATCGCTGCTTGAGAACAGAGTACCTGTAAAATTTGCAGGCGATCGCGCGTAAATGCCCCCGTGGTCAGATTATTTTCTAGGTAGACAATGCCAATTAGCTGACCTTGATTGAGCAGTGGGCCACAAAATATGGATTTGGGTTGCTTTTGGATAATATAGGGATCGCCAGACCATCTTGTTTGGCTAGTGGCATCGTGAATAACTACCGTTTCTTGAGTGCGCTGGACATAGTTGATTACCGAGAGGGGAATCTCCTGACTAGAAAAGACGGAAACAGATTGCAAGTTACAGTCTCGATCGCTTACACATTGACCTCTCACACATTGGGCTCGGAACCTCAATTTGCCTCCCTGTAGCAAGAGTAGGTAGCCAATTTGCGCCCCCGCATGGGAAATCACTATTTGCATTAGCTTGGAGATTAACCGATCGAGTTGGATTTCTTGACCAAGAGCCTGAGAAGCTTTAGCCACAGTTGCCAAGTCCAGGATTTCGGAACTAGCTACAATGCTAGAAGTTAAATGTGTGTTAGTTATCCGAGATAATTTTGCCTCAGTCGGTTGGTTGCTTTGGCGACTAAGGATCGGAGCCAGTACTTGAGCATAGCGCTTTGCCAAATCCTCAAGCTTGGCTTGGGCTCCCCAGCAAGCGTAGTTGTAGTAGGCATCAATTAAGTAGACTTGGGCAATTTTCTCTTTACCCCAATCTAAGTAAAACTTGCCAGCGAGTTCGTTAGCCAGTGCTTGTTCATTAAGATAATTATTTTCTTTGGCTAAGGCAATGGCGCGATCGTAATATTCCATTGCTCGAAGGGGATAAGCGAGAACTCGATATCGCTCTGCCTCCACCAGATAAAATTTGTGCAGGTGATTCATGGGGACAGCATCAGCCCATTTTTTCATTTTTCTCTGGTTGGCATTAACTGTTCTCAAAATCCGTTTTTTCTCGGATTCTTTTACAGCTGTACATCCTGCCAGTTGAGCTAGAGAGGTGTAAAAATAGAACAGCGGCACGGCGAGAGTCGAGCGAACACCATCTAGATACTTTTGCGCTGTGGCTGCATTTTCTAGCGCTTGAGGGAATTGTCCAAATAGATAGCAGAGAATCAGTTTGTTGCAATATAAGTGAAAAATTGCGCTTTGATGATTTGTCTCTATAAACTGAGGCAGCATTAGCTGCTCGTCGAAACTCTCACCGATTAAATGACAAGAATTTTCAGCCTCTCCGAGTAAGTTCAAGACTACTTGGCGATAGAGTCTGAGCAAATTAAGAGCAGTTTCTTGCTTGAGTTGACTGGTCAGATGAATGTAGTTGACCATCTTTTCGCACAGTTCTACCAGTTCTTTACCGATGAAGTAGGAATGGTAGCAGTATATATAGGTACAATAGGCAGCAAATTCTATATCTCCAGTTTCCAAGCCAGTGGAATAAGCCTCCAGCAGAGGTTTCAATCCTTCTCTTACGTGTTCCTTCCAGTGTCTGATGAAGTTATTAAACACCATGAAGGTTCTCGCTTTATGTTTTTTGGCATTGAACTTCTCCAACAAATTTAAAGCTAATTGACCAAAGCCATAGCCAGAATCAATGTCTCCCAAACCGCCGCAAAGAGTTACTCCGTAACTGGCATAGCCATAGGCAGACATAGAAGAATTGCCATAAGTAACTGACAATTTAACTGATTTGAGGGCTAGCAGGGGCATGAGTTGAGGAACTGAATTATAAGCAGGCGAACCCACAATCCCGCCGATCTCCATAGCGGCAAGCTTATCAGGATCGGTCATTGCCTTCATATTGATGAGATCTTCAGGTTTTTTGCCGAGCAAGATTAACTTAGTCCCAAGCAAAGCGAGCAAAATCCTCAATTTGCTGGGTCTGTGGGGCAATTTAAAGCCCAAAAGCCTCAAAACCTCTAGCGCGGTCTTGACTGCTGCCAGTGGTTGGCTCTGAGCTACCGAGGCAAGAATTTTAATTTCATAGGCTTTAACTTTGTCGAGTAGCGATCGCGCTCGTTGCAGCACTAGCTCCACTAATTCCAGCTGTCGCTCAAAATTACCACTGAGATAGGCTGCCTCTGCACTTTCTGTATGTAGAGCTAAAGTTAAATCGTATTGACTATCCCAGCAATCTAGAGCGAGGAGTTTTAGACCAATGCTGAAATAATTAAAAGCAGCAGCAAAAGCAGTAGAATCTTTAGCTTTTCTGCCAGCAATCAGATTCAAGCGAATTAGTTGGTAACGCTCTGTTGGCTCGCTAATTAACTCCAGCCCCATATTCAATTGGTTGACAATCTCAAAAATCTTCTCTTCCCATTCTTTGGGGTTAGTATTGTTTAACAATAGTTGCCCAATTTTCAGGTGGGTTGATTGTTTCTCGCTGTCTGGAATCAGAGAATAGGCAGCTTGCTGGACGCGATCGTGCAAAAATTTGTAGGGAACCGAGAACTTATCCTCTATTGCCACCTCTGAGGCTTCGGATCCCTGGAAAAACTTGTAAATTTCACTAATAGGCAGTACTAGACCCTCTTGCAAAGCTCTCCACAGGTTGGCTGCTGTCTCTGCTTGAGATTGCTCGCAAACAATTGCTAGCGGAGCTAAGTCAAATTGATTGCCAATACAGGCTGCTAGTTTCAAGACAGTCTGAGTCTCCTCGGGCAGCTTTTGCAATCTCTGTGCCATAAACTCGACTACATCATTGCTGACGGAGAGTGTTTTTACTTTCGCTAAATCGCACTGCCAACAGCCTTCGCCGAAGTTAAAATCAATTAGCCCCTCTTGATAGAGAGATTTGAGAAACTGGGTGGCGAAGAAAGGGTTGCCTTGAGTTTTCTCATAAACCAGTTCTGTCAGGGGAATTGTTCTTTGCGCAGTACAACTTAAAGTATCGGCAATCAATTGATTGAGAGAGGTCCGATCGAGGGGAGCTAGGTTAATTTGATTGAGCGTAACAGAAGTATGGCCAATCTCCTCTAAAGTCAACATTAGTGGATGAGAGTTCCAGACTTCATTATCCCGATAGGCTCCCAGCAAAAGCAATGAGCCTAGATTCTCCCTCATCAGTACTTGAATTAATTTCAGGGAAGCTAAGTCTGCCCACTGTAAGTCGTCGAGAAAAATGACTAGGGGATGAGCAGCGGTAGTAAATACTTTGATGAATTTTTCAAAAAGCAGATTGAAGCGATTCTGGGCAGCAGCGGGTTCTAGTTCCAGTACGGGAGGCTGTTTGCCAAGCAACAGTTCCAATTCTGGAATTACCTCGATTAGCACCTGTGCATTGTTACCCAAAGATGTGTTTATCTCCTCTTGCCACCTGTGCAACTGCTCTTGGCTTTCTGCCAACAGTTGTCCCATTAAATCTCTAAGTGCTTGTACCAATGCCCAGAAAGGAGAGTTGCGTCTAAATCGATCGAATTTACCTTTGATCGAGTAACCTCGCTTTTTGGCGATCGGTTTGTAGACTTCATTAATTAGGGCTGTCTTGCCAATCCCAGAGAAGCCAGCTACCAGCATCATTTCGGTAGTACCTTCGGCTACGCGATCGAAGGCAGCCAGTAGAGTTGCTACTTCTGCTTCCCTGCCATAGAGTTTTTCAGCAATTACAAAGCGATCGCAGATATCTCGCTCTCCCAAAATAAAGGGAGCAATCCGACCCTGGTTAGTTTCCCATTGCTGCCAACAGATTTCGAGATCTTGTCTTATTCCGTAGGCACTTTGATAGCGCTCCTCGGGAGTTTTCGCCATTAATTTCATGACGATTTGGGACACCATTTCCGGAATAGTGGAATTAATTTGTGTAGGTAAATTTGGTTGTCTGGCAAGATGCCAGTAGATTAATTCCATCGGGTCATTTGACTGAAAGGGAAGTTGTCCGGTCAGCAGTTCGTAGAAAGTTACTCCTACACTATAGAAATCACTCCGGTAGTCAATTCCCCGATTCATGCGTCCTGTTTGTTCTGGGGATATATAAGCCAACTTTCCTGGCAATAGTTTGGGGCTTTGCAGAAACTGGGTTTCTCTCGGTAAGAGTGAAGCAAGGCTAAAATCAGTCAGTTTTACCTGTTTAGTTTGGGAATTAATCAGGAGATTGCGGGGATTGATATTGTGGTGAATAATCTGAGATGAATAGAGTTGTTCTAAGATTTGGACAATCTTAATAGCAATCTGAAAAAACTCCTTGAGGCTCATTAGCCTAGAAGAAGTATAGTCTTTTAGAGAGACAGCGCCAAAGTCTTCCATCACCAACGCCAAGCCTTTACGGTAATGTTCTAGGCTTAGTGGTTTAACAATTCCAGGTAGGTTTAAATTTTTACTAATCCTATAATCATTGCCTAACTTTACTAGTTCCGAGAGGGAGGGATACTCCCTCTTGAGTAGTTTGATGATGACAGATTTTTGGTCTGACAGGCGCTGTAACCTATATACTAGCGTTTTAGAGCCAGAGTAGATTTTTTCAATAACGCGATAGCCAGTAAGTGTAATCGTCATGATAAAGGCAATTGGGAACCTGTGTCGCGTGATTCGGACGGAGGAAAAATACTTAGACTACTTTAGTAGTCAGTAACTTAATAAGTAGTCGGACAAAAGTAAAGTTAACTATGAGTACAAGGCAACAGGCAACAGGCATGCAGGCTTTTTGACGAGTAAGTAGGTAGACATAAGTAAATGTTGCTGTGTAAAAAATCGTGAAGTGGAGGAAAATCTCCCCACACCGTCTCTCAACCAACCTTGTTTATTTTTGTCTGGGTACTTGTGTATTACACTAAACTGAAAAACGCCGTAAAATTTGTCTAATTCTACTAGTAATAAATTAGTTTATAAATTCAACTAATACCAATTTCAAAAAATATTGCTACACATCAATTCTGGAGAATCTGTTGCCTATTGCCCGTTCCCCGTTCCCTTACCGAAGTGTAGCCATCTTAAACGAAATTGGGATAACTTTTTTGCCCAAATAACTAAAATAATTTAAAAAAAAGCAGGCTGATATCGCCTGCTTAAAATTTAAGTTCTCAGCAACTTTTACTTCACGCTGACTTTGGCACCAGCGGCTTCGAGATCTTTCTGGAATTTTTCGGCTTCGTCTTTAGCAATTGCCTCTTTAATCGCCTTGGGTGCAGATTCCACCACACCTTTGGCTTCTTTAAGACCCAAGCCAGTGATTTGACGCACTACCTTGAGGATGGCAATTTTCTTGTCAGCGGGTACTTCTTCGAGTACCACATCGAATTCAGTTTTCTCTTCTTCTGGTTCAGCCGCAGCGCCAGGAACGCCAACCCCAGGCATCATCATCGGCATGGCAGCAGGAGCAGCAGCAGCGCTGACACCAAATTCTTCTTCAATTTTTTTGACTAGCTCGGATGCTTCGATCAGAGTCAGTGATTTTAGTTTTTCTAAGATTTCGTCAACTGCAGACATTGATAAACTCCTTTAGGATTAAATAAACTGCTAGATTTTGACAAGGGAATTGCTTAGCCACCTTCCCCTTGTTCTTTTTTCTGAGCCTCCAGTGCCGCCAAAACGCGACCCACAGACGAGGGTATTTCGTTGATGCTGCGACACAGGGACGAAGGTACTTCGTTGATACCCACAGCCAGTTTGGTAGCTACGGCATTAATAGCACCAGCGACTTGGGCGATCAGTTCCTCCTTAGAAGGCAAGTCTGCGATCGCCTTGACCTGCTCCTGATTTAGGGCTTGACCCTGCATTACCCCACCGCGAAATTCACTTTTCTTGGTTTCTTTTTGGAATGCTTGGTAAGCCTTGATCGCACCGCTCAGATCTTCTTTAACTAGGATGAAAGCAGAGGAACCAGCCAAAAATTCGGTCATTGGCTGCCAGTTTTCATCCTCTGTGACTGCCAGTCGCATCAGCGTATTTTTGGTTACTTTACATACGCTACCTGTGGGACGCAGGCGATTGCGCAAGTCGGTGATTTCGGCGACTGATAGCCCTTGGTAGTTGATGACTAAAGCTAGCTGCGATTCACTCAAGAGTCCCTTGAGATCCTCGACAACAGCTTGTTTGTTTTCGCGGGTTCTTCCCATTTTCACCTCCTTGGGTTGACGTGAAACTCCGCTTCCCTAAACACAACACAAAACCCCGACTATTAATTGCCGGGGTTGTGCTGCATACTTTTCTCATTCACACTTTGCCACTCCCGTACTTTGAGACTGGCAAAGGTAAGTATCAACCTCGGCAGGATATTAAGCAAATTGCACCTGCTGTCTTTGGCAGATAGGTTATATTTAGTTGTTAATTTAGGGAAGTTTTTGCTTTTAAGCAGCCTCCATTTTAAGGTCGCGCAAAGCGCTGATATCTACTTCAATTGAGGGGCCCATTGAGGCGGAGACGTAAACGCTGCGCCAGTAACGACCCTTAGCCCCAGAAGGACGGTTGCGATCGACTACTTCCTGCAGGGCTTTGAGGTTTACTAACAGATCTTCGGCGGCAAAAGATGCTTTACCAAACATAACATGAACGATACCGCTTCTGTCAGCTCTAAATTCTTGTTTCCCTGCTTTGAACTCCGTGATCGCGCCTGCTAAGTCAGTTGTAACTGTTCCTCCTTTAGGAGAAGGCATCAAACCGCGAGGACCGAGCAAGCGGCCTAATTTTGCCACTTTAGGCATCATATCCGGTGTAGCAATCAACACCTCAAAATCCATCATTCCCTTCTGGATTTCATCGATTAATTCTTCCGAACCAACCAGATCTGCTCCACCATTAGTAGCTTCCTGTACCTTTTCTCCTTTGGCAATTACCGCTACTCTTACTGTTTGACCTGTCCCTTTAGGAAAAGTAACTGTAGTTCGCAATTGTTGGTCAGTATACTTGGGATCGATCCCCAAACGAATGTGAGCTTCCGCAGTTTCGTCAAACTTTGCCGTTGCCGTTTCTTTGAGCAAGTTGAGAGCTTCTAAGGGTTCGTATGCTTGCTCTTCTACTTTTGCTTGCGCCTCTCTCATGCGGCGCGAAAGTTTTTTTGCCATTTTTATTCTCTCCTTGGGTCAATAGCGAAGCAATGCCTCTCCCCATATAAATTCAAAATCGCTCGAGACGTTCCAGGGAACCTCTCTACACAAATCGAAAAATTGTTTAGTCTTTAACGGCAACACCCATATTGCGAGCGGTACCTGCAACAATTTTCATCGCCGCTTCAATATCATTGGCGTTGAGGTCAGGCATTTTTGTCTGAGCAATTTCTTTGAGTTGCTCGCGAGTAATCGTGCCTACTTTTTCTTTGTTAGGTTGGCTAGCACCTTTCTCTATTCCCGCTGCTTTGCGGATTAATACTGATGCTGGTGGGGTTTTGAGGACAAAGGTAAAACTGCGGTCTTCATAGACTGAAATTTCTACCGGAATTACCATCCCCACTTGATCTGAGGTTTTGGCATTGTATTCTTTACAAAATGCCATGATATTGACACCATGCTGACCCAATGCTGGGCCTACTGGGGGTGCTGGGTTAGCTTTTCCCGCCGGAAGCGCCAACTTAATTAGCGCGACAACTTTTTTTGCCATTCTCCTTAAACTACTTCTAGCTCGATTTTTTACAGAAAATCTGGTTAAATATTTTAGGAATTTATCAGCTCCTTCGGAGCAAGACAGAAGGTAGAGGTATCATAAGCAGAAGGTTCATCTTCCGCTTATAGCAGGAGTTCTATAGCTGATAATTGCCTTCTACCCTCTGCCTCCTGCCTTCTTCAACTCCTCTCCGAACGAGTAATTTGCTTGTTGGAGTGTAACTTAGTATTATTCCGTCTGACGATCTCTAAATGCTGAACTAGAACCACCTGTTTTAGAAAGATTTTCTATTTGATGGAATTCCAGTTCTACAGGAGTATCTCGACCAAAAATAGATAGCAGTGCTTTTAATTTATTTCTTTCTGGACTTACTTCAATCACTTCTCCTTCAAAATCTTTAAATGGACCGGAAAGAACCATAATTTTGTCTCCCACTGCCATATCAAACTTGACAACTGGCTCTTGTCCTTCAGCTTGTTTAAAGATACGCTCTACTTCTCCTGGAGAGAGTGGCACGGGGGTTACGTGTCCTCTTCCCCTTCCATAGCGACGTTTTTGTTCGGCTCCAACAAAATTGATGACGTTGGGGGTATTTTTGACTGCCTGCCAAGCATCGTCGTCCATGATCATTTTAACCAATACGTAGCCAGGAAAACTTTTTCTTCGCCGTGTTGACGGGTACCGTCTTTACGTATTTTTATCGTTGGCGTTTGCGGGATCTGCACTTGCAAAATCCGATCGGCCACATCTAGGGTGTGAATGCGCTGTTCTAGATTAGTTTTAACGCGTTTTTCACAGCCTGAAGCTACTTGCACTGCATACCAGCGAGCATTCTTAGCTCTCTGCTGCTGTTGCTCGTATTGTTCTTGTTCTTGTGAGTTATCCGCAGCAAAACTCATCAGAAAACCTTCCCTGCTCCCCAAGTGAAGAAGTTATCAACTAAGTAAATTACTGTTGTCACTAAAGTTACCATCAAAATTACTGCCGCTGACTCGCTAATTAACTGTTGGCGAGAGGGCCAGACTACTTTATCTAGTTCTTGTTTAGTTTTGTCGGTAAACTGAACCAGGTTAAAGCCGCCGTTTGTTTCTTGGTCTTTAGTGTCGCTACTTTCCTTTTTTACTCCATTTTTTTTACCCACTTATACCCTCCCTAGAGCTTGCTCGATCTTTGGCAACTACTTACATCTAAGTTTAGCTGAAAGTTAGTTTTGCCAACAAAAACTAGCTAGCAGCACAGATGCTAGCAATTATAGCCTTGAGAGCTTCAAGCTTGACTAGTGAATACTCAACGCGCCCTGGAGGACTTGAACCCCCGACATCAGGTTTTGGAGACCTGCGTTCTACCAACTGAACTAAGAGCGCACAGTTCGCTACTGGAGTTTATAGTTAAGCTATAGCTCATCTAATCGTACCATAAATTCATATAAGTTTGTGGCACTTTAGCTGACATTTTGAGGTTATTTAGGGCGATCGAAACGTTCTTGAATGCGAGTTGCTTTTCCAGAACGCTGGCGTAGGTAATATAGTTTGGCTCGGCGCACTTTACCGCGACGTATAATCTTAATGGTCGAGATTCTGGGAGAATGTATTAAGAACACCCTCTCTACACCTACTCCTTGAAATACCCTTCTAACGGTAATCGTTTCGTTGATGCCGCCATTGCGTTTGGCAATTACGGTACCTTCATAAGGCTGTACCCGTTCTTTGCCACCTTCCCGAATCCGTACCCCTACTTTAATCGTGTCGCCAACATGGATCTCTGGCAACTTCTTTTTAAGTTGTTCTGCTTCGATCGAGCTAATTATTTCTTGAGCATTCAGAGCAGTCATTGTTTTAAGAAAAACTCACAATTTCTAATTATATCTCATATTTCTCGATCGCGCAAAAAAGAGGTTAGAGAAGCTGTTTGCTCTTACCTCTAACCTCTGACCTCTCTCTATTAAGACTCAATCTTTTCCAAAGCTGCTTCTACTTTTTCTACAACGTTTTCAGGTAAAGGAATGTATCCCAATTCTTCAGCGGTTTCTTGTCCCTCATTGAGAGACCATTTAATTACTTTTTTAAAGGCTTCAACTTTGTCTGGATCGTCATATTTTTCGTAAGCCATAATCCAAGTGTAGGTGACGATCGGATAATATTCCTCTCCTTCGGGATCGGTAATAAACGCCCGCAGATTTGCTGGTAGTTTCACTGCTTTGAGAGTATTGGCCGCAGACTCACTAGTAGGACCAATGTACTTTCCAGATTTATTTTCCAAGATAGCTACAGGTATCTTCTGCTGTTTGGCGTAGGCATATTCTACATAACCAATTGCACCTACATTTTGTTTAATCTGAGCAGTGACACCTTCGTTTCCTTTTGCTCCTAACCCTCTAGGCCATTCTACAGTTTTACTTGAACCAACTTTACGTTTCCATTCCGGACTAATTGCACTCAGATGACCCGTAAATACTGCGGTAGTTCCACTGCCATCCGAGCGATGAACGACAGTAATTTCTTTATTTGGTAAAGTTACTCCTGGATTAGATTTCTTAATTTTAGGGTCATTCCACTTTTTAATCTTACCCAAGAAAATATCTACATAGGCTTCTCGCGACAGCTTTACTTCTTCTACTCCAGGAAGATTATATGCCAAAACTATACTACCAGCTGTCATTGGGAGCAACACTACCCCCCTTTCGACTTCCTTTATTTCCTCATCTTTCATAGCGACATCGCTAGCACCAAAATCTACAGTTTCTTTACTAAACTGTTCTACGCCAGCGCCACTACCAACTGATTGATAGCTGACTTTAATATTAGGATTTTTTTTGTTGTATTCAGCAAACCAACGCTGATACAAAGGAGCTGGGAAACTCGCGCCTGCACCTGTTAGGGAAACAGACTTCCCTTGTTCTTCTTGTGTCTCGCCACCACAAGCTGTCAAGCTAGCAAGAGTTAAGGCAAGTACTGGAGCTAGCCAAACTCGTTTTTTTGCACTGATCAGAGAAAGCATATTTTGTGTAGAGTTCTATATCTTGGATTAAATCTATCAGTTGATAGGAAATAAGCACAATTAACCAAATTAAGATATACCTGTGTGTTTAACTACAGGTAAAGATTTAGATATCTCCAGGTTAAACTTTTTTGTTGGGAGCGCAGTTCATTAGGGCTTGCTGAAAAAGTTTTTTGGTAAGGTTCTCCAACTCAGAAGTCAGAATAATCTAATCTAGACAATTCAAAAGTGCATGGATTTTGAAGGTAGAGAAGCTTATTTCTTGCACTTTATCTACTTTATCTTAGGGCTAAACCATTGATGTATTACGGTTTGAGACTTATTCAGCAAACCCTAATTAGTTTTTATTCCCTCAAATGAGTTAGTAACAAGTAACAATGTAAAACTAGTTACTTGTTACTTGTTACTAAAGTCGTTATTCAACCGGAAATCACAGTTGCTCTAGGTTATTTCTAGAACCTGAATGTAGTACGAACTACCCCTACTACTACCGCATCGTTATCAGAGTTTTGTTCGGGGTTGATGATCGCGTAGACGCCAGGGGTAACCAGGATATTCTTGGTAACTGGGAATCTGTAGTGACCTTCGATCAAGATGGGAATATCTGTTTGCACTCCAGCTTGGTCAGAGCGGTCTTCTTCAATACTGTAAGGAGGAATACCATCATTTAAACCGATAACGCTACCTTCTTTACCCACATCCAGTATAGCTAAGTTAATAGCCGCCGTGATGATGCCGGTACTGTCGCCACTGCTATAGTCGGAACCAAGAGTCCGGTTTAGGTTGACTGTAGCACCCGTATCAACATTAGTTCCTGTTTGATTAGGAGAACCTGCTTCAGCAATTGCATTAACGTAACCGAACCAACCAGCTAAGTTAAACCTCTCGTTGATTCTCCAGCTAGCTTGCAGACCGATGCGATCGGCAGAGGTAGGAACGTCTTCTACTAGTGTCAGGGTACCATCGCCATTATTTCGGTAGTAGGAGAAGGGTCGCTTAGCATCTGCAGTACCCGTACTACCGCTAAGGTTAACGTCCTCACCGGGATAGTAGCTGCGAGCATAGGTAACAGCTAACTCTAAGTTCTCTGTCGGTTCAACGTTTAACTGAATAGCAGCGGTATAGTCGCCGTTGAAGATACCATTTCCTTCACTGCGATCATTAGCACCTTCGGTCATATAGGCAACGTCTATACCGAACATTTCGTTGATTTCCCAGTTGAGACCTAACGATTGAGAGACGCTATTACGGTAAATTGCAGGGTTACGACGACCAAAACGGCTCAAAGCACCGCTACCACTACTTTCAAAGAAGGGGTTTTTCGGATCGGAAATGTCGTCAAAATCTACGTCTACAGCACCAAGGTGTAACTTAAGATTATCGATAATGGGGGTGCGATACCACAGTTTACCAATGTCAACACGTAAAGAGCCATCGGTATCAGTAGTATCAGCATCATAGCCCAGGCGAGCTGAATCGGTACCAGTAGCTCTAGCCAAACTGTCAGCGTTTCCTGACTCTAAACGAGTGGTTAACTTATCTGAACCAGTGAAGCTAGTTTCCAAATTCAAACGCGCCCGATAGCTTAAAGCAGCTTGGTCATCGACGCTGTCGGGTCTTGCCCGAAAAGTCTTATCTTCAAATCCGTCAATTCTTTGCGCTGATAAACTATTTAGAGCTGCAGTTTCTCCGCGAAGGCCTTCGTTAACCTGTGATGTAGTAGTAACGCCTCCTTCAGTTTCATCAATCCTTCCTCGGCTGGCATTGTCGCCAGTGGCAACGTCAGCACTGATGATTACTTCACCTTTGAGCTTGGTGGTAGTAGAGAACTGGTGGTCTTCGAGGAAGGCTACGCGACCTTCTAGGTCGTCTACCCGTACGCCTAAAGCTGCTAATTCAGCTTCAAACTCTTGCAGTAACCTTTGTAGCTTTTCAATATCTTCCCGCAGTACTGCTTCGCTAGCAGCAATTAAGCGCTCTATTTGATTTAAACAAGCGTTTAAACCTGCTGCAAATTCCCAACGACTTAAAGCGCGGTTGCCTCGGAAGGTACGGTTGGGATAACCAACAATACAGCCGTAGCGTTCTACCAAACTCCGCAGAGCTTCAAATGCCCAGTCTCCAGGGCTAACGTCTTGTAGCTGAAAGACATTTACTAGTTGTCCCTGGTCCTGACCTTGTTGGTTATATTTATCGATCTGGTTAAGAATCTGGCCGTTAGAAGTGTTGCTTTGATTTACTGCTTGAGCCAGAAAAGTTTTGTTTCTGTTATTTTTGGCTGCCTTGCTGGTGTTTTCTGCTGCGATCGAGCTGTTAGCTAGAAACAGAGAGACACCTAGAAAAATTGGCGTAGCCTTTAATACCTGCCAAAACAGTTTAGGCATATTTACAATCCTCACACCTTGTTACACTTTGTTTACACTCTATTCCTGACCTATATATTGGTTTAGGAACAGTTTCTCTAACCTTTATTTAAGGTTATTGCTTTAAGATTTCTTCACTTAGTCTACCTGAAATCAAAAAAAAATACACCAAGATTTTAGAAAAATTCAGTCGAGGGCTTGAGGAATAGGGATTTGGTTAGGGCAGGGGGGCAGGGGGGCAGGGGAGATAAAGTTACTTCTTCATCCTCCCCATACTTCCCAAACTTCCCAAACTTCCCAAACTTCCCACACTCCCCAAACTCCCCACACTCCTGTCCCAGGCAGTTTAAACCACAATGCTATTGCCATCTTGACGGCGAATAGCAACAACTGCAGGACGGGGTGGATCGTTAGGTCTTTTACCAGGCCAGTTGGAACCAACAGGCACTTTGCGCTTCTGAATAAATTCCTCACCTGTAGGGGTACGCATGGCAAACTGACGCACTTCTGTCTGGAAATTTTGCCTAGTTCCATTCCTTTCTCCTGGATGTTGAACAGAGAGAAAGAGGGTTTCTTGATCGCCCGTGAAACAGGGACCAGTTATTTCTGTCTCCATCGGTCCGATCGCGAAGGGATAGGCATTACCAGCATTGAGACCTCGGGTAGGAATAACCCAAACTGAATTGTTGCCAAATATACCTCGCAGATCTTTTGTGCTTACAGGCTTGCCGTCTACTAATCTGCTGAGAGTTGCTTTATTGAGCTTGCTGGTAGATGTATCCGTAAACACCCACAGATTGCCACTGTTGTCAATTAATAAGTTATCGGGATTGGCGAAACCCAAACCGCCGTCGGTAGGTTCGCCTCCTAAAGCGAAAATATCCCAGCGAAAGCTCATGGAAGTAGGCTCGTTGTTATCTTCCACCAGGCGCACCAGCCAACCAAATTCATAGGCAGATTCCCCATTAGGACCTTGAAAGATCCTTTTGTCTGGTCCGCCATCACCACCGGGAGAACCAGAGGTGAAAGTAACAAAAAGGGTGCCATCCTCGGCAACTATAGTATCTTCTGGACGGGCAGTACAGGTGATGCCAGCCGCATTGGCCGCAAAGTGGGCATCAATGAGGATAGCACCCTGTTTTTCTCTTGAGTTGCCTTCGTAGAGGTCGCCAAGGGTTTTAAATTGCCGCTTGAATGCCATTGTCTCGGCATCGCTAGTTACTTTAACTATGCCTCCCTTAGTGCGGTTGGGATTGGGGAGAGTAACCATTCCTATCCCCCCCTTGCCTTCTACTTGACTGGGCAAAACAGGGTTTACGGGAGTATTTGAATTGAGAGCAATCCAGCGACCAGTGCCGTCGGCATTGAATTTTGCCCCGTAGAGCATCCCATCTTCCAGTAGACGGGAGTTAGCTTTCGACTTAGGGTTGTTAACTTGGGAGCGAGAAACAAACTTGTAGAGGTGTCCGCCTCGGCGATCGCAGCCGGAATAAACAGCTAACTTCTTGCCAGCTTCAGCCCTCAAGCCAAATGCTTCGTGACGAAAGCGTCCCAACCAAGTATGCTTGGTGCCGGAATCGTTGGGGTTAGCAGGATCTATTTCTACCATCCAGCCGTACTTATTTCCTGCTAATCCAAAGACATTTCCTCGTCCGACCAGTTCGTTGCCTTCATCATCCTTAATAACAAAGGGTTGGCGAGAGGGGTCTAGGGAAGAACCATCAGCCATCACTGGTTCTGGCACTTGATCTTGAAAGTTTTCTTCCGCACTCAGTAGTGTGCCCCAAGGTGTTGTGCCGCCAGCACAGTTTTGACAAGTACCGATTATCTTGTTTCCTAGTCTGTCTTCGTAGCCTTTTTTATTGCCTTTGGTAAAAATAGTTACAGCAGGTCCAGTTGCTTTCAGATGTCTACCATCTTCTAAACCGGAGATACCAGTAATGCGGCGATCGAGTTCGGAATAAGCACGTTCCCATTTACCGTTAGCGTTACGGCGAATGGAAATAACGCCAATTCCTTGATCGATAAAGGCTTCTTTAGCAATTTCTTGAATTTTAGCTTTTAAGGGGTCGCTATCTGAGAGAGCAAAGGCATTGATTTTGCCCTGATTACCTGCAGTGGCTGCTTCTACTTCTTCAAAAGGCAAATCCTTGCCGATAACTTGAGAATAGGTTTGCATCCAGGTTTTGCCACTGACGTACTCGAAGTTAATCGCCAGCAATCCTTCATTAGGACCAGTTTCTAGCAAGTAGATGTAGTCGTTATTGTAGCCAAAACGAGAGTCACCCAGGCGATCGCCCCATGCCCCAATTACGTCATAGGTGAAGCCATCTGGCAGGACCAGGTCATCTATAACTTCATACTTATCATATTCACTTGTATATTTACTTGCAGCTGACTTTTGTTGTGCTGCACTCATGCCGTTAAGTTCTAGAGGTACGGGCACTTTTACAGGTTTGAAACTCAGTCCAGGCACATTCGCAGCCCTGGCGACAGAGTTAGGGGAGATTGTCGTCGTAGCTGGTTTAGTGTATGCTGTGGCAGTTTTTTCTACCGCTGTACCTAGAACAGCGCTTCCTGCACTCGCTCCTAAAAAAAGGAGGAAATTTCGCCGTTTGAGCTTCATTTATCCTTACAGAAATCCTAGGTTTTAATAATAATGACCAAAAGTTAAGTAAAAGTTAAACGAAGACAGAGGGTGTAAGCTCTCAAGATTTAATTACATTTTAAGTAGCTAATTGAGAGCGAAAGTAAAGAGCATATAATTGACAGCTTGGGACAACTCTATTTTTATTCAATTTAACCAAGCCCAGACTATTTAACTTATAAGCTATTATCGATGCTAATTCGAGGCGATCGCTGGCCATGACAACTTGTTTCATCCCTGCTGCTAATTCCTGATGAGCTTGAAGATTTGTCAAATGTCGCCGTAAATGATTACTATAAATACCTGATTGAGTAGGAGCTTCTTGTAAAAGCTGCTCTAGGTTTAGATCGTCAGATGCTAAGTGATAGAGAGCAAGCCGCACCAGATAGGGATGTCCGCCGACCATTGCTAGTAGAGAATTAGCGTTATTGATCCCAATCTGATCTGTCCAATTCCACCCATAAAGTTTTGCCAAATACTGTACTTGTTCTCTAGTGAATTCTGATAATTTAATCGGCAAGCCAACATTAAAAGGAGATTGATTAAGATTGAGAGGAATATAAACTTCCGTAGAGTGAACTACTATTAACCTGAGTTTTTGCCAAACTTCTAGATTTTTAGCTTCTTCGTGCCAAAAACGCAATAGAGGGAGAAATTCTCGGGCAATTTCTGGAAACTCAAACAGGCGATCGAGTTCGTCTAAAGCTAAGACTAAGGGACGCTCTAAGTGTTGTAGCAGATAGCCTTGCATATAAGTAGTACAACTTACCTTACTACCTAAATCTTCATCCCAATAATCATCAAACTTTGATTCGAGCTTTAACTGCCTGGTAACATTAGCACAAAACCAGCGCAAAAACTTATCTAAGTTTTCTAATACTGCTGCCTCTGCTTGGCTAAGGTTGAGGCGTACGGTATGATAGCTTCGAGCGGCACTGTAAGCCATAATTCTAATGGTGAGGGAAGTTTTTCCCATCTGTCGAGGTGCCTTAATCCGTATGAGCGCTCCAGGTTGGATAATGGCAGCATAGCAGCGTTCTTCGATGGGAGGACGAGCTATATAAAAAGAGGAATTGATACTAACTGTACCTTCGGGAACACAGGCATTTATCTCTGCTGAGGTATTTTCTGAGGAGCTAGTTGGGGCAAGTTCAGAGATAGAATAATCTGTGGTGTTATTATCAATGCTTGTAAAATTGAGCTGTTGCCAGCGTTGATTGAGAACCGACTGAATATTACTTTTACTGACTTTTTCTCCTAACACTCTTGAGAGTAATTGCCATAATTTATAACCTACATCCCGAATGTGCTGGATACTGTAACCAGAGGATTCGGCTATTTCTTCATAGGTTTGTCCCAGGTAAGACTGGCGCAAAACTAAATCTTGTACATCATTCAAGTGCTTGGGTTGAACTAGCTGGTTAACTGTTTGCAAGGCTTGTTCAACGGAAATTGACTCTACCAGTTGTCTGGACATTTATGGTTGCAGTCGGTTTTGTCTTCCTTCAATTACTTATAGTAAGTGGTTGATGACAAGACCTGCACCAGTTGGCAAGGACTACCACCCTGTGAGTCAAACCTTGATTTATTTATTGACCTAATTTTTTCGGCTTGTTTTCGTCTTTGTTGTAAGTAAGCTTCTACTTGTTGCTGATGGTTCAGATAAAATCCAATAGTCGCGTACACGTTAGCCAAATTGAGAGATGTGTTGCGATAGACGATTTCCTCAGCGGTTGCTCCTTGCTTAAACGCAGCAATTACACTATCAAGAGTTACACCAGTTTTTCCAACTTGAACCACACCTTCAGCATTCCTTTTTAGGGGGGGAACTTTGGCAAAAAATTTCTGGACTATCTTGATTACCTGAGAAACGTCGATGGGCTTGGCGAGAAAACCAGAGGCTCCAACGATTCTAGCTCGCGATCGATCAATCAAAGCATGGTCGGCTGTAAGCATAACTACTACTGCATTTTTTAATTGAGAAACCTGTCGCAGTTTGTCGCAGATTTCGTAGCCATTAAGCCCAGGCATTTCTATATTCAGGAAAATCAAATGGGGCTTAGATGAAATTAGTATAGGGAGAGCACGCCAAGCATCCTGAATGCCAATAAATTGATAGCCTTTTGGGCTGAGAATCTGCTCCATCACTTTCAGACACAGGAGACTATCATCGATACAAGCTACCATTGGTTGCGGTGGAACTGCAGATTGAGCAAATACTCCTGAAGCTTCACGAGAGTTAATCTTAGTTGTTTGTGGTCGCGAGTTAGTCGCCGAATTGTCTCCGCTGAGTTTCTTAGACTTCAAACTTTGGCTCAATGATTGCGGGAATTGCTCATCTCCTAAGTATTTGCCTACTTCAGAGTAGGCATCTAATTGGCGACCACAAGTAGCACATTTTAAGTCAAGTTCATTGACTAATTGATGTACGTCTCTATGAGGTCTATAGTCGATTTGATCTGACAATCCTACATTTTTAAGGACCTGACGTAACGCAAACAGTACAGGTTGACGAGTAGAAGTTACTGTGTTACGTTTTTCTAGCTTCACCATCTCCTCAGAACAGGTTCTCCAATTTTGATAAAACTCTTCTCTAATTGTTTGTTTTTGTTCTGAGGATAAAATTTTCATCTTTTTCTTGCTTTGTTGCTCATAATATCAATGCCCCTCCCAATAAAATATATTTGGGAGAATTTTTTGTAAATTGGCAAAAACTCTGAAGTTAAAGAGTAAGTTAAGCTAAAATATAGTCTGGCTGCGGAAAATCTTCTAAGTAAATTCTCGATAATCTGCCTAAGTATCGATTTTGTCAAAAGTAATACTGCTGACGAATTTATGTTACCAATCACTCAGAAAAAACTTTGTCAGCGTCGCTGCGCTCCGAATTCAAAATTATCAAGTCAAAATTCAAAATTAAGAATCCATGCCTAAAGGCAAGGGCTTGAAGTAAGGAGTTACTAAAAACCTGAACGGCTTCCAGTTTTTTTTAAAACTCCCTGAAGGGAGGGGCTTGTATCCCTAATTAAACAATTCAAAATCATTTCTTTTTTCATTTTGAATTTTGAATTCTCCAAAGGTCAAAAGATTGGAAGACAATTGAACAAATGGAACAAGTAAGAGACTGGTCAGATCTTAGTCGATCGCCAGCGGTTCAGAGAGAAAAAAATTCAGTAAAAATAGTATAATTTTATTACCTCCGGTAGAAGCAAAAAGGAACAAGGCAACCAGGCTTGATTTATTACCAATAACTTAACTTATCGCGCCTTTGCCCTAGCTTTAAGTCCTAGCTTTAAGTTACAAATTTGATATTGTAGCCCTATAATGAATCGGATTCTGATCGTCGAAGACGAACCACATATTGTCTCTTTTCTGGAGAAGGGGCTACGAAAGCACGGATTTGCTCCAGCAAGTGTTGCTAATGCCAAAGATGCCCTAGACTTGGCTTTAAGTGGTGCTTTTGACCTGCTTATTCTCGACCTAGGCTTGCCAGATAAAGACGGCTTAGAAGTCTTAGCAGAATTGCGAGGTCAGGGTCAAACTCTGCCGATTATTATTCTCACCGCTCGCGACGATATCGACGACAAAGTTTGTGGTTTAGAAGGCGGGGCCAACGATTACATGACCAAACCTTTTCGTTTCGAGGAACTTCTGGCAAGGGTGCGGGTGCAATTACGCCATCTTCAAGAGTCAATCTCTCAAGAAGAAAATGTACTCAGGGCTGGCAATGTGTTGTTAGATTTGCACGCGCGCCAAGCTAAAGTAGAAGGGGAATTGGTGGAACTATCAGCACGAGAATTTTTCTTGGCAGAAATTTTTCTGCGCTATCCAGGAAAAGTGTTCAGCCGTGAAGAATTGCTCGATCGCGTTTGGGGTTACGACTACGATCCTGGTTCCAATGTGGTGGATGTCTATGTGGGGCACCTGCGTAAAAAGCTAGGCAGCGAGCTGATTGAGACTGTGAGAGGCATGGGATATCGACTGCAAGTATAGTTGAATAAGACCGAGGTCAGAAGCAAAGAAGTAGGTCAACATCGAATTTGTTGTTTAAGACTGACGGGGAGACTGGAAGAGGATGTTACCGCTTGTTTCCTAATTGATAAATATGCAAGTTAAATCGTGGATTTGCTCTGCCTTTGTTCCGCAGGAGGATAGATAAGATAATATTTTGCAACTTAACTTAACCTTAACTATACAGCAGCAGGCTGAGGATTTACCCTGAAATTAAGAAACTCTGCAGTTACGAGGATGAAAAATTCTCTAGTGGCGAGAGCCAGTCCAAAATCTAAGAAACGGTTCGTTATTTTTAGGAAAGTGCGAACTCGCATTCTCATCTGGTATGTGATCTGGATGTTCTCTCTGGGAATGCTCTCAATCCCTCTATTTCGTTACTTAACTATTAAACAGGTAGACACGCGAGTTAGGAAAGACCTAAAAGAAGAAGTAGTTGATTTCCGCAAAGCATGGAAGCAATGGCAGTCCACACCTGCTCAACAGCGAGAGCCAATCGAAAACTTCATCAATAATTTTTTGGCTACTAATCTGCCTGAAGACGACGACTTTCTGCTTTTCTATCTCGGCGATCGCCTCTACAAACACCAACCGCTGGCTTTACCCAAACCGTTGCGTCCTGGCTCAGAATTAATCGATAATTGGAGTAAACTTACCCACGCTGAACAGGGGGAAAAGACCACCTCAGATAGCACAATTGGCACTATTCTCTACATAGTGGAGCCATTTACTAGTGACAGAGAAATTGTCGGTAGCTTCGTTGCCGTTCACACGACTGCAGGTGAGTTACAAGAAGTTCTAGAAGTATTTAACATATTTGTTCCAGTTGTTGGTGTGGTGATAATTATTGCTTACGGACTGGCATGGATAGCAACTGGAAAAATATTAGAGCCAATACACCAACTAGCGACAACGGCTAGAGGGATTAGGAAGAAAGACTTGACTAAGCGTATCTGGGTCGAGGGAAGTGGAGAATTAGCGGAACTGGGGCAAACTTTTAACAGGATGCTTGATCGCCTGCAGGCATTAGTTGAAAATCAACGCAACTTTCTTAGAGATGCAAGTCACGAACTGCGCACACCAATTACCGTTATCCGCGGTCACTTAGAATTAATGGGAGATGACCCAGCCGAACGGCAACAAACTGTGGAATTAGTCTTAGATGAATTAGACCGTATGAGTCGCTTGGTTCGGGATCTGAGTCTTTTAGCTAAAACAGAACGTCCCGATTTTCTGCAACTGGAAACTGTAGAAGTTGGCGAACTGACGCAAGAATTGTACCAGAAGGCAAAAGCCTTGGGAGGGCGAAACTGGCACTTAACGGCTAAAGCCAGAGGTAAAATGGGAGTTGACCGCCAAAAGCTTACTGAAGCAGTGATGAACTTAGTAGAAAATGCAACCCAACACACCCAAGAAGGTGATGAGATCTTCCTGGGTTCAACTCTGACTCCACAAGAGTTTAGGTTTTGGGTTCGCGATACGGGCAAAGGCATTACCCCAGAAGAGCAAAAGCGAATTTTTGAGCGTTTTTTCCGAGGTGGCAATCCCCACTCTTCAGGCTCTGGTTTAGGTTTGTCAATTGCGCGGGCGATCGCCAACGCTCACGGCGGTAGAGTTCAACTCTGGAGCCAACCCCATGTGGGGTCTGAGTTTACCATCATTATCCCACGTCTAGAAAAATAAGAGGAAACAGGCAACAGATTCAGATAATTGCGCAGAATTGGTATTATATTCTCAATCTTGGCTCCCGTCTCCTTCTTTAAGTTTCGATCGCGCTAGCTTTCGCTTTGATTTGTCTTGCCTGTTTAACCATCTCAATGAGAGTATGGTGAGCGTCTTCAGCAGTATTAAGAACGCGATCGAACTCAATACGCACAGGTAAAGTCGTCCCGTCGATCTGAGCTGATAAATTCATCCCTTGAGGATCGATCGAGAGCATGTGAGCACTCTGTGCTTCAGGGGAGTTACCGAAAACTTGAGCGTAGAGAACTACAGCATCGGCATGGTCTTCATTCATATGACTGCAGATGCGATCGCTAATAGCTGGTGAGATGGGATCGGACATTGTCGGTATTACTTCTAAGATTTGTCTATTGTCAGCATATGCTCTCGACAAAATATTAGCACTTCTGACAAGTTGCTGGTTTGTCGGGGATAGGCAACCGTAGGTCGAGAGATGACAATCAAGGGGATACCCAATTCTGCAGCTACCAACCGCTTGACATCTTCTCCTCCCGCAGTACCGGAAGCTTTAGTTACGACCAAAGAAATTCGCCACTGTCGCCACAAAGCTGTTTCTAATGCAGCACTAATAGGAGGACGCAGGGCAATTAGTCGATCTGGGGTAAATCCGGCAGCAAGAGCAACTTCTAGTGAGTTTAGGTGAGGAAGGAGACGAGCAAACAAAGTAGCATGTTCTTGCCAGGATTGAAACAAGGGTAAAGCTCTATAGCCAATAGTTAAAAGGACTCGCTGTCCTTGAAGATAATTTTCAGTTAGCAGGGTATCGAAGCTATCTAACTCAATTACTCTAGCTTTATTGTGAGTCTCGCTGTTGCTAATATGAGCGCGTTCGTAGCGCAGATAGGGAATTTTAGCTTGGCTAGCTGCAGCGATCGCCCCAGTAGAAATTGCTGCTGCATAGGGATGAGAAGCATCTACTACTGCAACGATCGCTTCGTGAAGAACAAATTCCTCTATTCGCTCGCGATTAATTTTTCTGACCTGTACCTTTAACTGAGAAGCTGAAGGATAAAGTGCTAGTGCAGCTTTGGTAGTGACTGTAATTGTACAAGGCAATTGCTCAGCAGCGATCGCCTCAGCAATTCTGGCACTTTCACTTGTTCCTCCAATCAGCCAAATGCGACCCTTTATTGTTGTTACCTCTGACCTCCTTACAGAAGTTTCATTCTAGCCCTTGAGAGCTTTCTGAAAGTTCTGGCGATAGGATTTATTAGCGATCGCTAAAACTGGCCAAAATAAAGATAAGACCAGCCGATTTGCTATAGCCGGACTAAAATTGGTTCTTCTATACCCTCTCCAGAATTTCCAAATTCCCCAAAAATAACTTATCACCAAGACAATACCTAAAAACTTAATCATAGGAGTAATCCCCCGTTCAAATTTTTTATTGTTCGCGCGAAGACTTCCTCGTCCCTTTCATTAACTTTTGAGAAATGTTTGGCAGGATGCTAGAATTCCTGTGGTCCTAATTTAACAATAGTTTATTCGAAATTAATGATATTAACGCGATCTGTTATTACTTATTGTAATCTGTCTGCAAATATCTTATTTTGGCAAAAATCTTAACAATAAAAAGGATATCAAAATCAGAAAAGGACAAATATAGCCTCAAGAGAGGAGCAAGGGACAAGGAGGATTTATGCGTGCAGTGCTAATGGCTGGTGGTTCTGGTACTAGGTTAAGACCCCTGACCTGCGATCTGCCCAAGCCAATGGTGCCAATTCTGAACCGACCAATCGCGGAACATATTGTTAATTTATTGAAGCGACACCAAATTAAAGAGATAATTGCTACCCTCCATTATCTCCCAGATGTGATGCGAGACTACTTCCAAGATGGAAGTGAATTTGGGATCGAAATGACTTACGCAGTAGAGGAGGAGCAACCTTTAGGTACAGCTGGCTGCGTTAAAAATATCGCTGAGTTGTTAGATGGTACCTTCATCGTAATTAGCGGCGATTGTATCACTGACTTTGATTTACAGGCAGCAATTAAATTTCACCAGCAAAAACAGTCAAAAGCAACTCTAATTTTAGCTAGAGTTCCCAATCCAGTTGAATTTGGCGTAGTAATCACCGACTCTGAAGATCGCATTTGCCGCTTTTTAGAAAAACCTTCCACCAGTGAAATATTTTCCGATACTGTTAACACTGGTACTTACATCCTCGAACCAGAATTGTTAAATTACTTACCAGCTAATCAGGAATCTGACTTTTCTAAAGATCTCTTTCCTCTCCTGCTGGAAAAAGGAGAGCCAATGTATGGCTACGTAGCAGAGGGTTACTGGTGCGATGTCGGTCATCTAGATGCTTACCGAGAAGCTCAATACGATGGCTTGCAAGGTGAAGTACACTTAGATTTTGCCTACGAAGAAAAAAAACCTCGAATGTGGATCGGGCAAAATACTTACATCGATCCAACAGCTAAGATCGAGACCCCAGTAATTATTGGCAACAACTGTCGCATTGGAGCGAGAGTCAGTATTGAGGCGGGAACGGTTATTGGCGATAATGTCTCTATTGGTGCAGATTCTGACCTGAAGCGCCCGATAATTTGGAATGGGGCAATGATTGGCGATGAAGTGAATCTGAGTGCCTGCGCGATCGCTAGAGGAACCCGCGTAGATCGTCGCGCTCATATCCTAGAAGGAGCTGTCTTGGGTTCTCTCTCCACAGTAGGAGAAGAAGCACAAATTAGTCCTGAGGTGCGGGTATGGCCTAGTAAAAAGATTGAACCAGGAGCAATTTTAAATACTAACCTGATCTGGGGCAATAGGGCTCAACGCAACCTCTTCGGTCAGCGAGGTGTTTCTGGACTAGCTAATATCGATATTACGCCAGAGTTTGCTGTTAAGTTAGGAGCAGCCTACGGTTCTACTTTAAAACTCAATTCTCAAGTGGCAGTTTCCCGAGATCAGCGCACTGTCTCCCGCATGGTTACTCGCTCTTTAATTTCCGGTCTGATGTCTGCTGGGATTAACATTCAGAATTTGGAGGCAACAGCAATTCCTGTAGCTCGCACCATTTCACCTGCACTGGGAGTAGTCGGGGGAATTCACGTGCGTCTGCATCCCGATCGACCCGATTATCTTTTGATTGAATTCTTCGACTCTCAAGGCATTAATATTTCTAAAGGCAAAGAAAAGAAAATTGAAGGAACTTACTTCAAAGAAGACCTGCGGCGGGTAACAATTAAAGAAATTGGCAATATGTCCTATCCGTCCCAGATAATAGATAGCTACAGCAGGACTTTTGAAACCCAGCTCAATGTCGAAGCGATTCGCCACAGTGGCTCTAAGGTAGTAATTGACTACGCTTATGCTGTTTCGGGAGCAGTTTTACCCCAGTTATTAGCCAAGTTTGGTTGCGATGCAGTGGTTCTCAATGCTAGTTTAAGTCAAACGGCAGTCTCGGCAGAAGAGCGAGAAATTTTACTCAATCAGCTTGGTCGGGTGGTTGAAGCTCTCAAAGCTAACCTGGGAGCACAAGTATCGGCAAATGGAGAGCAGTTTATTCTGGTAGATGAATCTGGCTTGCCAATTCGCGGAGAATTGTTGACTGCGCTAATGGTTAATACCATTCTCACTGCTAATCCTAGAAGTACC
>JBFRWL010000038.1:0-11798 GCA_051439565.1 Prochloraceae cyanobacterium | reverse complement strand
CTCTACTCATTGTCATTTGACCTAACATTATCTGATCAATGCGCATATAAACCATGATGGCAATTCCTGATAACATCAGTGGCAAACTATCTTTAATTATTTTTTTGACCCTCAGCCAATTAACTTGCTTCAAGTGAAGGTTATTTTTTTTGAGTCGATAGATAATAAATAAACCGGCTTCAGCGATGATAATCTCTATTAGCGCCGCCCAAGCAAAGGCAATTAGAGGTGCTTTAGTCTGAATTAAAAATATTTTTACCAAGGCAATTAATAATAAAGCTATGTCCTTAGCAATAACAGTATATTTAGAATTAACTTGTGATTGAAACCATAGATCTATGGCATCAAAAGCACGAAATATAAATCCTGTAGCAAGAATTATTACTAACCATTGAATTAATCTATCTTCTGGATGAAGTATAAAAATAACTCCAAATGCTGAGAGTAACCCTAAGATACCACCAATGAATTTAAGAATAAAAGCTGTGCCGATAATTTCGTCTTTGTCAGTTGGTTTTTTGACAATTTCTCTAACAACAATACGATCGAGACCTAAAGTAGCAAAAGCACTAAAAAGTGCCACAAAAGCGATCGCATAACTGTATAGACCGAATTTTTCAGGTCCCAAATAACGGGCGATCCAAACACCAACAAAAAGTTCGACTAAAATGCGAAGAAAGCGATCGGCAAATAACCAACCCGTATTACCGATAATTTTCTGTAAATTACTTCTCCCTTCTAACTTTTGGCGAATAAATTTGGGAAGAAACTGCATCAAGGAATGATTCATCCAGCATAGATTATGAGAATTAACTGTCGTTCATGCTTAAAGTTCCCAAATCTTTATCAGTAGCGATCGCCGTCACTCAAATTTTTGTGACCAATGTCCCTGTAACTAGAATAAAGAGCGATCTCCTTTATGCTAGAGTTGCGACAAAAGTTTGATGAGCTTCTGTAGCGATGCCTTGTTGAACTCCAAGTAATTAATTAATGATGCCAACAGCTAATCAACTCTCAAACCTAAAAGCATGGTCAAAGGCGATCGCCAAGCCTGCTCAAGAATTTCCCCCCAGCATCTTACCAATACTTTCTGGCAACATCCCAACAGGGTTACGAGGTAGTTTATATCGCAACGGACCTGCAAGGTTACAACGGGGAGGAAAGCAAGTCGGACACTGGTTTGATGGCGATGGCGCAATCTTAGCCGTACATTTTACCGATGCGGGTGCAAGAGCAGTCTATCGCTACGTACAAACTCTAGGCTATCAGCAAGAAAATGCCGCCAATGCTTTTCTTTTTCCTAACTATGGCATGACTGTCCCAGGGCCATTTTGGAAGAATTGGGGCAAGGATGTTAAGAATGCTGCTAATACCTCAGTACTGGCACTACCAGATAAGTTATTAGCTTTGTGGGAAGGAGGCAACCCCTATGCCCTTGATCTGCAAACACTAGAAACTAAAGGAACAGACAATTTATCTCGATTAGATAACAATGCCTCTTTTTCTGCCCATCCCAAAATTGACCCTCATACAGGCGATATTTTTAATTTTGGCGTTTCTCTTGCCTCTAATGCCACTCTCAATCTTTATCGCAGCGATCACACAGGCAAGATTATCAATAAAACTACTGCCCAGTTAGAAGGAATCCCGATAATACACGATTTTGTCATGGCGGGGCAGTATTTAGTCTTTTTTGTCTCCCCAGTGCGAATTAATCTGATTCCTGCTGCACTTGGTTTTAGCAGCTTTAGCGACTCAATGGTGTGGAAACCTGAGTTAGGAACGCAAATTCTAGTTTTTGAGTGCGATACCCTCTCTCTAGTTAGTCGGGGAACTACTGAACCTTGGTATCAATGGCACTTTGCCAATGGTTGCGTCGATCGAGATGGGTCGATTATCGCAGAAATTGTCCGCTATGAGGATTTTCAGACTAATCAAAATTTGCAGGAAGTAGCTAGGGGTCAAATTGAAACTCCAGCCAAGGGAACGCTGTGGCAAATTCGCCTCAATCCCCAGACAGGTAAGGTTCTCGGAATGGAAGAATTGTTAGATCGAAAGTGCGAGTTTCCGGTAGTCCCACCACATCAGGTAGGACAGCCCTGGCGCTATACTTACTTGTCAGTTTATCGAGATGGGGCGGATCTTACTAGAGAAATCTTCTGCGCGATCGCTCGTTTTGATCGCGAAACTGGTAATTTGTCAATGGCAGATATGGGAGAAAATCGCTATTCCAGCGAACCGATCTGCGTTCGAGATGCTTTAAATGAGGAACGAGGTTGGGTACTCACTGTTGTTTATGATGGCAATACAGACAGCAGCGAGGTGCGGATTTACGATTGCGATTTCCTAGAAACAGAACCAGTCTGCCGCTTGGGATTACCTAGTGTTATTCCTCCTGATTTTCACGGTACCTGGAAACCTGCATTATGATCCCTTTGGGGAATTCAAAATTCAAAATTCAAAATGAGGCATTAGCCCTCTTCTAAGCGGTTTGTTTAACGGTCTTAATTAGTTACAGTATGGTAAAAACAAGCAATATTAATATTATTTTGTGCCTTATTGAACTATGTCACAATTATCTTCCACTGCCACAACCAAGCACAAGATGGCACTTCCTGACTATTCTACGATCGAATCTTTACCAGAAATATGGCCGATAGTAGCCAAGCAATACGGGGATATGGTTGCTCTTCACGACCCCCACGCTCAACCAGAAGTAATTCTGACCTATGCTCAGTT
This sequence comes from Prochloraceae cyanobacterium, assembly GCA_051439565.1. Lineage (GTDB taxonomy): Bacteria > Cyanobacteriota > Cyanobacteriia > Cyanobacteriales > JBFRWL01 > JBFRWL01. The sequence goes on along the minus strand of JBFRWL010000038.1, from coordinate 9,059 downwards.
ATACGAACGGATTAAGCAATTTGCTAGTGGCTTGCAAGCATTGGGAGTACAACCAGAATCTAAAGTTTCTCTAATTGCCGATAATAGCCCTCGCTGGTTCATTGCCGATCAGGGAATTATTACCGCTGGTGCAGTGGACGCGGTACGTTCTTCAGCAGCAGAAAAACAAGAATTACTATATATTATCGGCGATAGCGATAGCACGGCTTTAGTAGTAGAAAACCTCAAAACACTTGACAAGCTGAGACCCGAGTTAGAGGAGTTACCCGTAAGTTTAATCGTTCTACTCTCTGACGAACAGCCAGAAGCAGAAGAAACGATTAAAATTGTCAATTTTGAACAACTATTAGCAATAGGGGCAGAGCATACCTTACAACCTAGCAAACAAACCCAGGAAACTCTAGCAACCCTAATGTACACTTCTGGTACTACAGGTAAACCCAAGGGGGTAATGCTATCTCATGGTAACTTAATGCATCAGATACTTAATTTGCGTTTAGTAATTCAAGTGCAACCAGGCGATCGCGTCCTTAGCATTCTTCCCACCTGGCACGTCTACGAACGTACAGCAGAGTACTTTTTACTCTCTTGCGGCTGTACTCAGATCTATACCAATATCCGTTCTTTTAAAAAAGACCTTCAGCAACACCAGCCTAATTATATGATTAGCGTTCCTCGGCTGTGGGAATCAATTTATGAAGGAGTACGTAAGCAATTCCGCGAACAACCTGCTAGCAAACAGAAATTAGTTAATTTTTTCTTAGCAATCTCCGAAAGGTATATTCTCGCCAAAAGAACTGCAGCACGATTAAACTTAGACAACCTCAATCCCTCAGCTGGCGAACGTTTAATTGCTAAAATTACTGCCACAGCCCTACAACCGATCCATGCTTTAGGCGATCGCCTCGTTTATCAAAAAGTTCGCCAAGCAACTGGCGGACAGCTTAAGTCAGTCATTAGTGGTGGTGGATCTCTATCCGCACATTTAGATAACTTCTACCAAATTATCGGTATTAACCTATTAGTCGGTTACGGACTGACTGAAACCTCCCCCGTTACTAATGCTCGTCGCGTAGAACGCAATCTCATCGGTGCTTCTGGAATTCCGCTTCCAGAAACTGAAGTGCGTATCGTCGATCCAGAAACTGGTAAGACTTTACCTCCAGGCCAAAAAGGTCTAGTCTTGCTCAGAGGCCCTCAGATTATGCAGGGATATTATAAAAAACCAGAAGCCACGGCTAAAGCAATTGACTCGGAGGGCTGGTTTAACAGTGGGGATTTAGGCTGGTTAACTCCTGACAACGATTTAGTCTTGACAGGACGGGCGAAAGATACGATCGTACTCAGCAATGGGGAAAATATAGAACCGCAGGCGATCGAAGATGCTTGTATCCGCAGCCCCTATATCGACCAGATTATGGTAGTCGGTCAAGACCAGCGATCGCTCGGTGCCCTAATTGTACCCAACCTCGAAGCCTTGGAAAAATGGGCACAAGCACAAAAATTAGACCTCCAACTGCCATCATCGAATGCATCTAGAGAAGAAATAAATGACAGCAACCTCTACAGCAAACCAGTGCTAGATTTATTCCGTCAAGAATTGAATCGAGAGGTCCAAAACCGTCCTGGATACCGCCCCGATGACAGAATAGGACCATTTGAACTAATTTTACAACCCTTCTCTATAGAAAATGGCACGATGACTCAAACCTTAAAAATTAAGCGTCCTGTTGTTACCGAACGCTATCGCGATATCATTGACGGCATATTTGTCAGATAGCCAACTAATCGATCGAGTCTATCTCCCATTTAACAAAGGACAAAACAATTATGGAAGAAGCCAATTCACGCTTGCTCTTAAAAAGACCAGTTACGGTTAAAGCGATCGTCACTCCCCTGTGGAAAGAAGAAGCACAGCAGCAACTCCAGGCACAAATTAGCGAACTTGATTCTGGGCTAGAAAAACTCGATATGCAGGGCCAAAAGGCGATCGCCGAACTGCAAAAGCAAAGCATCGTTCCTCCTACTCCCGAAGTAGCCAAGCAAATTGAAAATATCCAAAACCAAGTTAGTCAGAAGAAAAGAGAACTACTAGACAAAAAAAATCAACTGCTGCAGCAAATACAACAAGTACAAATGCTGGATTTGGAGCAAGAGATCGTTCAAGGTCAAATGGAAAGCGTATTTCGACTCGAACGAGGAGATAACATAGTCAACAAACTGAAAGTAGAAATTGTTGTCCGCGATGGAGTAGTCGAAGAAATTCGCGGCGAACTTTAACATCGGCGCAGTCAGTCCCCTTGCAATAGCTGGGGGATTTGAACGGGAGAGGAGAGGGGGAGTGTGGGGAGTGTGATGAGTGTGGGAAGTGTGGGGAGATAAGTTTCACTAGCTGCAAAATATGAGGATTAGCAATTAACGGGAGAGTGTCAAAAGTTGTATAATGCAATCTTGCTTGTAGCTCGCTAAATTGGAAGACCACTCCATGATTCATGACATTTTCATGCCCGCTCTTAGTTCCACAATGACTGAAGGTAAGATCGTTTCCTGGACAAAATCCCCAGGAGACAAAGTGGAAAAAGGTGAAACGGTGGTTGTGGTCGAATCAGACAAAGCCGACATGGATGTGGAATCCTTCTACGAAGGCTATTTAGCTACTATTTTGGTAGAGGAGGGAGGAGAAGCTACTGTAGGTGCACCAATTGCTCTGATTGCAGAAACAGAAGCTGAAATTGAGGAAGCCAAACAAAAAGCTGCTTCTCTGCAGCCGGGTCAAACAGCAGCCCCCTCTGCGACCATACAAGCAACAGCCGCACCAACTCCAGCCCCAGTCGCTGCAACTGCATCTAATCGCCGCAATGGACGCACCATCGCTTCACCAAGGGCACGCAAGTTAGCTAAAGAACACGGTATCGATTTAAAAATTCTCCAGGGTAGCGGTCCTTACGGTAGAATTGTCGCCGATGATGTCTTAAAAGCAGCAGGTCAAATGCCACAACCAACTGCTGCACCAACAATTCCTCAAGTAATTGCTCCTCCAGCAGCAGCAGTAACTCAAGCAACACCACCCTCACCTGTTCCTCAAGTTCCAGCTGCTATTCCTGTGGGCGAAACCGTACCTCTAAACACGCTGCAACAAGCAGTGGTACGGAATATGGTTGCCAGTTTACAAGCACCTACTTTTCACGTCGGTTATACGATTACTACAGACGGACTGGATAAGCTCTATCAAAAAATTAAGCCTAAAGGTGTTACTATGACAGCACTCCTGGCAAAAGCGGTAGCTGTCACTTTACAAAAACACCCCAAAGTTAATGCTAATTATATAGAAGGGGCTATTCAATATCGTTCACCTATTAATATAAGCCTGGCAGTGGCAATGCCTGATGGAGGACTAATTACGCCAGTGCTGCAAAATGCCGATCGCCTAGATATCTATTCCCTCTCTCGTAATTGGAAAAGTTTAGTAGAACGGGCTAGGACTAAACAGTTACAACCAGAAGAATACAGTAGCGGTACTTTTACCCTTTCCAATCTAGGAATGTTCGGTGTCGATCGCTTTGACGCTATTATACCTCCCGGACAAGGGGCAATTCTAGCAGTTGGTGCATCTCGACCTCAAGTAGTAGCCACCTCTGAAAATACTTTTGGCATCAAACGTCAGATGAGCGTTAATATTACCTGCGATCACCGGGTCATCTACGGTGCAGACGCTGCTGCTTTCTTACAAGACTTAGCGCAGTTGATTGAAACTGAACCTGAATCTTTGACTTTGTAGCTAGTTGAGCTAAACTGTCAATCATTTAATTTGCTAGCCTTCGTCTGACGGGGGAACGAGGAGCAGGGAGTGTGGGGAGTGTGGGGAGAAACAACTAACACCAATCAGCAATCAACAAATCTCTGAATCTGTTGTCTGTTGCCTGTTCCCTTTCCCAACCGAAGTGTAGCAATCTTACATAGAATTGGTATAAAAATAGATTACAAAACTTGACGAATTTTTCCGCAATATTGTGGTAAAACAACAGAAAACAAATGTTAAGATACCTGAAGTCTAAAAAAATATTGTGTTCTAATTAAGCTACTAACCTCTTTTTATGCTAAACATAACGAAACAGCGAATTACAGCTAGTTGTCTCTTATCCTTAACATTAACCCTGGGTACGATAAGCATGCCCGTCGTCTACGCTCAAGGGACAAAAGCACAAACCCCAGACAATAATTCTACAGACTTGGAAACCAACGAGCTTCGAACTCTGGAGCCTGTTAATAGCCTGCTCAGCTTTGAAGGGGGGAAAAAACTGATGGAAGAAGCCAGCGAAGCGATCGACGAGCAAAGATATCAACTCGCAGCAGTCAAACTCAAAGAAGCTCGTCAGGTATTTAACCAACTATCCAATTTTTACCTACAACTAGCCAATAGTTTTTCAGGCATTGACATCAAAATCTATGAAGAACAGCGCAGTAAAGCCCTACAAACCGGACAAATGCGCGATGAAGCTACCTATCAGCTTGCTCTAGTGCATCGGGCGCAAGATAAGCCTGAACTCTCAGTTCCTTTACTCATTCAAGTAATTCGCTCTCAAAATCCTACCAGCCAACTAGGTCAGAAGTCTTACCAGCAACTATACGAACTAGGGTTTGTCAGTGCCCCCTACCAAAGATCTAGCAAGTAAGAGACTTACATTTATAGCACCAACAGCCTAGATAGGCGAAAATAATTTTAGGACTTATTGATATGGGGAGTTATGATGGTTAGCTTCAAAGAAGTTGAAGTAATGATTAAGGCCAAATTACCTGATGCTAAAGTTATAGTTAAAGACTTGACTGGTGGCGGCGATCATCTAGAAGCAATTGTAGTCTCTTCCGAGTTTGAAGGCAAAACCAGAGTCAAGCAGCACCAACTAGTTTATGGTGCTTTAAATGAAGCAATGGTATCTGAAGCAATTCATGCCTTAGCTTTGAAAACTTACACTCCCCAAGATTGGAGTGCTATCGGTCAACCTATGTAAGTCAAAAGTAAAATAGTCTGGTAGAATTCTCACCTGCAGCAAGCGCCAGTCTATTTTATATGTAGCGTCCAATTCCAACAACTCTAAGTAGCAAAGATGACACCAGAACTCAAACAACGGATTGATAAATTAGTAAAAGATAATAAAATATTCGTTTTTATGAAGGGGACAAAGTTAATGCCCCAGTGCGGTTTTTCTAACAATGTGGTTCAAATTCTCAATAGCCTGGGCATTCCCTACGAGACATTAGACATTTTAGAAGACCAAGAAATTCGTCAGGGAATTAAAGAATATTCCAACTGGCCCACCATCCCCCAAGTATACATTAACGGGGAGTTTGTCGGCGGTTCCGACATCATGATTGAACTTTACCAAAGCGGCGAATTACAACAAATGGTCGAAGTAGCCCTCGCTTCCTAGAATACCGATTCAGTAATGCCAAAATCCCTGGTTAGGTGAGAGGGGAAGGGTGGGAAGATAGGGGAGACAAGGGGATAAAATTACTTTTCCATCCCCTCCACACTCCCCATACTTATCGCCCTAAAGTAAGTTCCTCTTTTTTGCCTAAAATGCCTTGAGGTCGCCACATCATCAGTACCATGAGAATTAAACCCATAATCATAATTCGCAAGGCAGCTAAACGGGCATCATTGAAAAAGTCTGTTAAAGAGACATCTGTTACAAACTGCCCTAGGATAGAATCTAAAAACTGAAATAATTGAGGTAGCGATCGCGTAATCTCAGTATAGGCAAAGAAAATTAAAGCGCCCAATATAGTACCTGCATTATTAGCAGCACCACCTAAAATAATTACGATCCAGGCATTAAAGGTAACTAGCGGCTCAAAATTAGTAGAGTAAACTGTAGTCAATTGCCAAGCATAAAAGGCACCAGCCACGCCAGCGATCGCACCTCCTAGCATAAAGGCTTGCAGTTTATACCAAAATACATTTTTGCCTAGTGCGCGAGGAATTTCCTCGTCTTCTCTAATTGCTTTGATTACCCTTCCCCAAGGCGATCGCAGTAAAATTTCTAACCCTGAGTAGACTAGCACTAAAACTAGTACTACTAAGAGCATTAACCCAGATTTATATCTATAGTTAGATAAAGCGATCGCGCCATTGATATAAACGCTCACAATTAAAGCTGTACCAATAATTCCCCAAATTATTAAACTAATTGGCTTTCGGGGTCGATCGCTTTTACCTTGAATCTGTTGGTGTCTTCGCCACTGGTTTTTCAGTCCTCGCCACAGTTGCCACTCCGCAAAGACAGCCAAGAGAGTGAGGGAGGCGATCGCGATTAGTTTACCAAATACACCTGGTTCCCAATTTTCTAGAGGTAAGGGATAGTCTTGTATGCCAAAAGTACCTCTAGTCAGCCATTCTTCATTGTTGGCTATCAGACGCAGCAATTCTGAAACGCCGATAGTGACAATTGCCAGGTAATCTTCTCGCAGCCGCAGGGTAGAGGTGCCTATGAGCAATCCTAGCAAAGCTGCTACTGCCCCACCAATAATGGGCGCGATCGCCAGGGATACGCCTTGGAGAGTTAACAGTACTGTAACGTATGCTCCCACTGTCATAAAGGCAACGTGACCAAAATTAATTAGACCAGCGAAACCCCATTGTAAATTTAACCCCAGGGCAAATAGAGCAAATACCCCAGTCACAGTTATTAAATAGACTAGATAGCCATTGATAGCGATTAGATCGGTTAGCATTCAATCTTTCGACTCAGACCAGCTTTTGAACCTGATTTTATCGCAGTTGGTTAAGTAGGTGGGTCAAAGTGGGCGACAAAATTGGTTCTAGCTTGCCATAAAAATCAATTTATTTTCTGTTCTTCCGATTTGACTATTCTAAAAAGTTAGCAAGTGAGAAAAATATTAAGTCATAAAAGATAAAGCTTTAAACCTTTGATTTATCTAGATTTTTGTCTCTAATAAACTTGGGTCGAGCGGTTAAACTTATTTCCACTTTTTTTGAAGTTGAATAAAATTAAAAACAGCTTGATTAAAGTTAATTAAATATGTAATCTTAAAAAAGAGAGAAAAATTTTTTCTCGATCATATAATGCTTGTCAAAATTTAATTCAATAACTTCTTACTTTGCAACCAGATTGTCACTTGTTATTGCTAAAAAACAATTAAGAGCTGTAATAATCTTGAGATCAATTGAGAAGAATTAAATCTCGAAATGCACCTTAATTTATCTAGGATTGATATCTGCTTGTTTTCCGGAAGTTTAAAATGGAAATTATCGAGAAAAAACCGTTAGAGAATCAGTCAGCTAAATCTAGTCTTTTCAAGAAAAAAAAACAGATCATAGCAATCACTACAGCTATATTGATTGTTACTGGTATCTGTACTACAGTATTTTTTTTACGGTTTATTCATAGATATAGAACGAGCGACGAAATGCAGGTGAATATCAAAGAATTTTCTAATGAGGAATATCCTGCAAATACAGCTTTATTGAGTAAAAATCACCAAAAATACAAACACAGAAATTTGAAACTGGTTCAGAAATACGATACCCACTTTGATTTGGTCTTAGAGCCTACGAATAAAAGAACAGCTAAGATCTCGCTCAAAAACATAGATATTAGCTTGTTTGTTCCTAAAATACCTAGAGCGATTAGAGCAGATAAAGGATTAAAAGAAATCTACCTAACTGAACGAGAATTTAACAGACAGCAAGTTAGTTTTCCGGCAAATTCAGACTCAGTTGAAATCATTGGAGGAGATGGGTTTGAAAAGCAAAACCTTTACTCTATAGAGATAGCCAATAATTGCCTCAATGCAGGATATTGGGAAATTATACTTTCTACCCAAGAAAATGGTCAAAAATCAGTTTACTATCAGGGTTGGTTTACTTTCCCGATGGGACATTATAAAAATATCTTTGAACAAATAAATAATATCTCCTATTGGGAGAATTGGCGGAGATTGGAACATTGGCAAGATCCAGATGGAACAAAGATGAAACTAGATTTGCTCAGAAGAGTGATCGATGAGCGCCAAATTACTACTAAGTTTCCTCTGGATGAAAAAATCATTGTTTCGGGAGAGCAAACCAGAAAAATTAGAACTCTTCTGGCTGATAATTTAGTGACTTGGGGAGATTTTTATAAAAACTATAATCAGATTCAATTTGCTACTTTCCGAACCCCAGGATGGTATGACAACAATACACCCTGGAAAAATCAATACTGGAGAATTGGCAAATTTAATCAAGCAAGATTGAGAACGATAAAACCAACTGTTAGCAAGCAAAATCTTCAAGAAATTGAATTAGTATTTACTGATACAAAGACTGGAGAAAAAAACAGGATATTAATGAGTGGGATTAACCTAAACCAGCTTCCTAAATTGTCGGTGTCAGATTATCAAAAAGGATTGTATATGCCATTAGCTATTAAGGTTCCTCCTTTCTTTCAAAGCTATCAAGAGTTAAAAAGTAAATCTGCTACAGAAAATCCATACTTTGGCGTTATCCTAGATTCAAAGAATAGATGGATAAATCATCACGAGTTAGCCATTGATGGGTTTGCGATGCATTTAGATAAGGACAATCCCAATTTATTACATACTTATTTATTGTCTTACGAAAGACATACTTTAGTAGCTCATTTTATCTCTGATTTAGGGCAATAAATAACTCGAAAATAGAAGAGTTTAAATGATTAGAACTATGTCCGACGCAGATAAAATAGTCTTAGTAGCTCAAAGCCAACCTAGACAGCTTAACTTATGGAAGTTGGCATTTGTCTCCCAAGGATTCCAGCTAATTGAAATACCTTGCCAAGAAAATACCGTGGAAAAAAATATTTTAGATCGGGAGGTAAACTTGGTGTTACTGGATCTGAATACTAGGTCATTTAATCCTTATCTTTTTTGTCGTAAAGTTCTCAAAAAATATCCTCAGTTGTCCGTAGTTCTAACTAACCACACAAAACAAAAAATTTCTGATGTAGAATATCAATTAGCAGTAACTCAAGGAGCTACTACTCTCATCCCAGAAATATCTAATCATAATCAACTAACAC
>JBFRWL010000037.1:0-12677 GCA_051439565.1 Prochloraceae cyanobacterium | reverse complement strand
AGTTAAGGCTACTCCAAAAATAATTAACATCCAGAAGAGTATGGGGAAGAGCCAGAGAAATTCGAGCGTTGATTCAAACCTGATTGCCAAAAGAGCCTTGAAATTTTAACATTTTTTTTGCAGCTATCTAAACTTATTTTTCCCCGCTATTGAAAGAAATCTCCAATCCAATCTAGATGAGTTAGTTGCTACAGGTTAAAGAAGTTTAAAAATTTCTCCACTCATATTCAAGATTGGTAATATTAAGATAGTGATTCAAGTAGTTTTTAATCTTAGATGTAAATAACCCCGATATTAAGGATAAATTAAGATGACCGAAGAATCTAATGCCCCCAAAGAAACGGCTATAGTTGAAGTTAGCCCTGAAACAAAAGCTCTTGTAGAAAAGGAGATGCCTGAGGCGTCCCAACTCATCAAAAATGAAACGATGGCGCTGATAGAAGCAATTAAGACCAAGGCGCAATCAGAAACCCAAAAAGCCGGTGAATTTACCCGCGAAAAGTACCTGGAAGCTGTACGGTCAGTACGCGCAGACATAGAAAAGCTGGAATTTAAACCAGAAAAAATTGAGGAATCTTTTAAGCTAATCCAAGAAGAAGCGGAAAAAAATTGGGATTCTTTGGCTAAGCAAGTAAGCGATCTAGGCGATCGCTTGAGTGAAGCCGCACAAGCAGCTTGGCAAAAACTGACGGCTCCTCGTTCTAAAGAAGATAAAGAAGATTCTTAATCTATTTGATCTGCTTCCCCTGCTATTTCTGCTAAACTTGCTATTACCTTTAAAGTAGTTAAGTTTATGGTTAGGCTCGCTCGGGAAGTAGCTTCTTTATCTCTTCAAGAAATAGCTCGACAAACTCGCCAAGCAGCACGTCAATTGGCGGTGTTATCAACAACAAATAGAAATCAAGCAATAGAAGCGATCGCCCAAGCTTTAGAAGCAGCAGCACCAGAAATCCTTGCGGCTAACCAAGCCGACTGTCAAGCCGCAGAAGCAGATAGTATTCCCAAAGCCTTATATGCGCGGTTAAAATTAGGCGAGACAAAACTTAAAGCCGCGATCGCCGGGGTTCGAGATGTAGGCAAATTAGCAGATCCAGTCGGTGCATTCCAGATTGATCGCGAATTAGATGAAGGATTAATCCTCAAGCGAATTACCTGTCCTTTAGGGGTATTGGGAGTAATATTTGAAGCTCGTCCCGATGCTTTAATTCAGATTACCAGCTTAGCAATCAAATCTGGTAATGGCGTAATTCTTAAAGGGGGTAAAGAAGCTACTCTTTCTTGTCAAGCCTTAGTCAAAGCTATTCATCAAGGACTAGAGAAAACGCAAGTCAACCCCGCCGCAGTCCAGTTGCTAACCACTAGGGAAGAAATCAAAGAATTATTAAAATTAGATGAATACGTCGATTTAATTATTCCTAGAGGTTCTAATTCTTTTGTCCGCTACGTCCAGGAAAATACCCGCATTCCGGTGCTAGGACATGCGGATGGCATTTGTCACCTCTACGTGGATAAAACTGCCCAAATAGACCAAGCAGTAGAGATTACTATAGACGCTAAAACCCAGTATCCTGCGGCTTGCAATGCCATAGAAACCCTGCTAGTTCATCGAGATATAGCCTCAGAGTTTTTACCTCAAGTAGCAGCAGCACTGCAAGATAAGCAAGTAGAATTGCGAGGAGAGGAAAAAACCCGGCAATTTATTCCTATTTCTCCTGCTACAGAAGCAGACTGGAATACCGAATACAGCGATTTAATTTTATCTATTAAGGTAGTTGACTCCCTAGAAGCAGCGATCGCTCACATCAACAGCTACGGTTCCAAACACACCGAGGCGATCGTCAGCGAAGATTCCACTGCAGCTACAACCTTCCTCAATCAAGTTGATGCGGCGGGAGTATTTCATAACTGTTCTACCCGCTTTGCTGATGGCTTCCGCTACGGCTTCGGAGCAGAGGTAGGTATAAGCACTCAAAAAATGCCCCCGCGCGGACCAGTAGGATTAGAAGGACTAGTGACTTACAAATACCAAATCACAGGCAACGGTCACGTCGCTGCTAGTTATACTGGTGCCAACGCTAAACCCTTCACTCACCGAGACTTATAAGATAGATGCTACGCTTTTAATTTTCTGGTGTTGACACAGGGAGATGAGGGGGAGGTCAGAGGTCAGAGGTCAGAGGTCACAGCACTATTTGTAACTTTCTTTTAAGGAAATATTATTATAGTTAATCCAGTTGAAGTGTAGTGCTAACCTAAATGTTGAAGTTTAAGGAAATATGCTTAGAACAAAAGGCTATTTCTATAAGTTTTAACTGGAGAAATTAAGGTGAGTTTACTGACTAATGATTGGAGTTTTGTTTATCTTATCGCTCAAAGCTCTTCTTCTTCTTCCATAGGAGATCTGATTGGTCTCATTATTGGAATTGCTATTTATGCCTTTGTTTCCTACTGCTTTCAGAAGATTTACCAAAAGCTAGGAGAACCCAATGCCTGGTTTGCATGGATTCCAATTTTAAATAACTGGATTATGTATAAGGCTGGGGCTCAATCACCTTGGTGGATTATTGGACTCTTCATTCCTTTAATTAATTTTGTTGCTCTAATTATTCTGCTTGTAGCACTCATCAATATCGTGAAAAAGCTTGACAAGAATCCTTGGCTAATTATCTTGATGATTATTCCTTTGGTTAACTTTTGGGTGATATACCATTTTGCCTTTTAATACCAATTCTATTTAAGATTGCTACTGCTAAACTTCGGTGAGGGTAGGGAACGGGGAACAGCTCATCTGGCAACAGATTCTCCAGAATTGATGTGTAGCAGTGTTTTTTGAAATTGGTACAACTTAATGTCAAAATTCATCTCACTTGTCTCGTGTGGGATGAATTTTAGCCAATAATCAATGCGCACAGCGCATCATCCTGATTAGTTATACTCAAGAAATTCAGCAAAGAACTTGACAAACTATAGATTCATTATGTAACGTAAATGGATTTTTTGATAAATGATTAACAAATATGGACTTAATTAAAATTACCGGAATACGCTGCTACGGATACACCGGACTACTGCCAGAAGAACAAGTACTCGGACAGTGGTTTGAGGTAGATTTAATCCTATGGCTAGATTTAACCCCTGCTGGTCAAAGCGATCGCCTAGAAGATACCCTCGATTATCGGCAAGCGATCGCCACTGTCAAAAAAATAATTAAAACGGCTAAATTTGCTTTAGTAGAAAAATTAGCTGGAGCGATCGCCGATGAGATTTTGCAACTAGCTTTAGTCGAACAAGTCCAGGTTAAATTATCCAAACCCAGTCCCCCTATTCCTGACTTTGGCGGCAAAATTACTATTGACATTACCAGGAGTCAACAAAATTAGACTTCTTGCAGAAGTGGGGAACAGGTAATAGGCAATAGGTATTTAGGTAGTAGCTGATTGCTGATTGCTGTTTGCTGTTTGTTATTCTCCCCCTTGTCTCAATACTGCTCGGTCAAGCTCAAAATTGATTCTGAATTCTAAATTCTAAATTTGCCTCACCATATGACTTTGAAGCCTAACCGAGTAGTATTCTCTCCCCCTCCCCCCTCACCTACGGGTCATTTCAAACAAATTCCGAGCTTGGGAGGAGAGGAATCCTTCAAATAGTTCGGTTTTGCCTGGAGCTATTTCAACTAAATTGCGCTCGGCAATCTCATAATAAGCGTAAGTCCAGGGAATTTGAATCGGTTTGCCGCTAGTGTCATCCTGCACCGAAACCATCTCGGTTACTGCAACTGTAGCAGTTTGACGCAGACCGCTATCTCTGCTACCTTCGATCGCAGCTTTCATAGGGATTCCCTTTTCAGCAAGAGCGTTGGCTGTACTCTCAATGTCTGGGTAACGAGGGGTATTTTGGCGGTTAATATAACCAGTAAAGTGATTCGGGGCATAACCGTGCAGCAGTACCCATGCTCCGTATTGACTGACCTCGTTTACCGCTGCGATCGCAGACTGTTTGGGAGGCTGCCAGGGACGGGTAAATACAGCTTGCAGTTGATTGATAAGCTTTTCTATCTCGTCTGGGGTTGATGCTGCTTCTATCTCTCTAGTAAGGGTGGGCAGATTGTAAAAGTTGCCGTTGATAACCCCTTGCTCGATCTGTTGAGCAATGTTTGTGGGTAAAACATCCACTAGCAATTCGCTGATAAACAGCTTAGGTAGATCGAAACCCTCTTGTTCGGGATGGCGGTAGTGGCGAGCATAGAGATACTTGTCGGGAAATTCGTATTCCCCAGCTACTTCATAACCTAAAGCTTCAGCAATACCAGCAACATAGGGAATGCCTAAGTTAATCTGACTATTAGCAGTATCTGCACTCAGACGTAAAGAGCGGAAAGCGATGTGATCGTTAGCAATGCTGCCTCCTGCTTCCTCAATCATTTGCTGGTAGATGCGGGCGTACTTGACGCGGCGGCTGTAGTCTTGCCAAAGAGTATGCCAAAGTTGACGGGCAATCTGTGCGCGTTTCATAGTATTTCTTTACATAATTCAGCAATAATCTTTAAAGCGACCTGAATTTGCTCGCTGTCGATGACTAGCGGCGGGCAAAATCGAATTGCTGCCTTGCCGCAACCAAGCAACAATAGACCTTGATAGAAGGCTCGTTCCACAAGGTAATTGCGCAGGTCTGGATCCAGTTTGCCATCGAGATCGAGGAGGTCGATCGCTACCATTAAACCTTTGCCCCGTGGCTGGGAAACTTGAGGGAATGTTTGGGCTAGTTGAGTCAGACCCAGGATTAATTCTTCTCCCCTTTGACGGGCATTGTCAATTAGTTCTGCTTCTAACAATTCTAAGGTGACGTTGGCAGCAGCACAGGCGATCGGATTTCCGCCAAAGGTTGTGGCATGGGAGTTAGGGGGCCAAGTCATTAACTCCGGTCGAGCCAGAATAGCACCCAGAGGCAGACCGCTGGCGATGCCTTTAGCTAGGGTAATAATATCGGGCATAACCCCCCAGTGTTCGATCGCAAACAGTTTGCCAGTCCGTCCCATTCCCGACTGAACTTCATCGACAATCATGAGGATGCCGTGGCGAGTGCAAATCTGGCGAATTCTTTCTAGGAAACCCTCCTCAGGCAGGATATAGCCTCCCTCTCCTTGGATCGGTTCGACGACGATCGCGGCTATTTCTTCTGGCGGTAAGATGGTGGCAAACAGTTTTTGCTCTAGATAATCGAGACTGTCATTAGTTCCGTAGGGAATGTGAGTAACGCCAGGTAGCAAAGGGCCAAATCCTCGGCGCTGGACGATTTTGGAGCCAGTTAGAGACATTGCTCCGTAGGTTCGTCCGTGAAAACTTCCCACAAAAGATACTACTAGCGATCGCCCCGTATAGTAGCGAGCTAACTTGAGCGCCCCTTCAACTGATTCTGCACCAGAGTTAGTGAAAAAAATACGGGCCCGAGGTGTGGCGTTGGGAAAGGGTGCGCGTGCTGCCAGATTTTCCGCTAACTCCACCATTGGTTGGTAGTAAAAATCCGTTCCTCCCAGATGGAGAAAACGCGCCGACTGCTTCTGAATCGCTGCGACGACCTGGGGATGAGCGTGACCAGTTGCAGCTACTGCAATGCCTGCCATCATATCTAGAAAAACATTGCCATCCACATCTTCGATCGCGCATCCTTCACCTCTAGCAGCCACTAGAGGATAGCTGCGAGTGTAGGAGGGAGATGTTACCGCGCGATCGCGTTCGATCAGCTTTTGGGCGCAAGGACCAGGTAGAATTGTAATTAATTTAGGAGCACGAGGTAAAGGAGGATGAATTGAGATTTCAAGCATAGCAATTTCGCAATTAGCATTCAACGAAGGAGTAGAGAAGAGGATCGATTTAAAGAAGGACAATTTCAAAGAGGGTTCTTACCTCCCTGCTACTGACAGTTGAGTATTTTTAGCTTGTCAATTATCTTTAAGTTTTGACTTCTACCTTCGCGAGAAAGTTGTGGCTCTTAACCGAACAGTATTTAGTTATCCTTGTTCCAGAGGCAGAGCTTAAGAAAGCGATCGGCTTTGAATTCTTGCAAGGGTTTTTCAATTTTCTGATTGCAGTAGCCTTATCTAGAGAAATCCGAACCTAGGCTCTGCTTAAATGGGGCAGGATGCTCTCTCTTTCTAGTGTAATATCAATCTGAGTGTGGGGCTTCGGGCCGATAAAGCTAAATCGTCACGCTCTAAATACTGAAGTTGAGGTAGTTGTCTTAGATAATTTGCCCTACAGACATCCAGAATTAGTCAAAGATGTCTTGAAGGTGAAATTAATAGTGAGGGATATCAGCGATCGCTATCTGCTAGAACACGGATTCAGTAATGCCAAAATCCCTAATTAGGTGAGAGGGGGAAGAGGGGGAAAAGAGGGAAAAAAGCTTAACTTATCTTAACTCTCCCCACACCTTCCACACCCCCCACACTTCCCTCTCCCTCTCAATTGATGATTGCTCTTGATTACTGAATCGATGCTCTAGAGGGACTATTTGCTACCCAGCTGATCGTAGCTACTCCACACGACAAAACTAAATACTACCAAAAACGTTATGGATGAAAATTTATCCCTAGAACCAGAAAATCTGAATGCTGGAGAACCAATAGATAACCCTAATTCCGCTGAATATAGATTTAGTCGCTTAGAAGCGATCGTCGAACAGATCGGAGAAGCAGTAATAGCTACGACTGAAACAGTCGAACGTCTTGGCGAACGAGTCGATGCTCTAGCCATTCAGGTGCAGCACCAGGCAAATCAAGTTCAACAACAAGGTTATCAAGTTTTTGCCTTAAGTGATGCCCTAGAAACTCTAGTAGAAAATCAATCTGATTCAAAGTCTCAGCTCAATGAACTTACAGAAGCTTTACACAACTTCATTATTGCTATTAAAACAGCAAATCAGAACAAATCACTGTGAAAGTGATTAAGACAAAGTCGGTGAGAGGAAAGTCACAAATCACAAATAAAAATGAACACATTTATATCTGCTTGGCGCAGATCTACTATTATTATTACCTTTAGTTTGACTGTCAGTTTCTTGAGTGCAAGTTGCAGCAATCCTAAATTTTCCGAGTGCAAACAGCTCAATAAGATTGCTACAGAAATATCTCATCAAGTGATCGAGCTTTCTGACAATCGGACAACTAAGAATCCTGAAAAAGTACTTGAGGTTGCTGATGTCTTTGAAGAAGGAGCGCAAGTTATGGAATCTTTAGAACTTAAAGACACAAAATTACAAGAATACCAGAGAAATTTTGCTCAATTTTATCGCAATCAAGCCCAAGTTACCCGGGATTTTATCGCAGCACGCGATCGCAAAGATATCTCAGCAGCTGAGTTAGCACAGCAAAATGTGCAAAAACTTGGCAAAACAGAAGAAAAATTAGTTACTCAAATCAATAATTATTGCCTGCCAAATTAAGTAAGCCGATCGACATCGAATTTGTTAGTTGAGGCTGATAGGGAGACTGGGAGATAAATTTTATTGAGCTTCAATATTGTTCACATTTAGAGGGATCGATATTCTCTATTGTGGATATTAGAAGCTAGTACTCCCTTAAACAGAAGTATTTAGGCTGCCATCCTTCAAGACCACATCAGCAAAACTATCATGGCTTTTACAATAGATTCGGCTCGTAATATTTTTCCCAATACTTTATCGGCAGATGCAGTACCTGCCACCAGCGCCAGATTCAATCAACTTAGCGTTGAAGATCAACTAGCACTGATTTGGTTTGCCTATCTAGAGATGGGACAAACTATTACCATTGCTGCCCCAGGAGCCGCCAGTATGGTATTTGCCGAAAGAACTTTAAATGAAATTCGGGGAATGACTCCTATGCAGCAAACCCAGGTAATGTGCGATCTGGCCAATCGTACTGACACCCCAATTTGCCGGACCTATGCTTCTTGGACTCCCAATATTAAGTTGGGTTTCTGGTATAAGCTAGGAGAATTGATGGAAAAAGGTGTAGTGGCTCCCATTCCAGAAGGTTATCAGCTTTCTGCCAACGCTCAAGCTGTTCTGCAAGCGATTAGAGAGCTAGAAGCAGGTCAGCAAATTACCGTCTTGCGCAATTCGGTGGTTGGTATGGGGTTCGATATCAACAAAATGGGAGATTTTACTAAAATCGCTGAACCAGTAGTTCCTCCTCAAGACATGGCAAAGCGGACTCAAGTCAAGATTGAAGGTGTTAGTAATCCTACAGTGCTGAGTTACATGGATAACTTGAATGCCAACGACTTTGATACGCTCATCACCCTATTTGTTCCCGATGGAGCTCTACAACCTCCTTTTCAGCGACCTATTGTCGGTCAAGATGCGATCTTGCGGTTTTTCCGAGAAGAGTGCCAGAACCTCAAGTTGATCCCAGAGCGGGGTGTTACTGAACCCGCAGATGAGGGTTATACTCAAATTAAAGTCACTGGCAAAGTGCAAACACCCTGGTTTGGGGGAAATGTGGGAATGAACATTGCCTGGAGATTTTTGCTCAATCCAGAGAACAAAATTTTCTTTGTGGCGATCGATTTATTGGCATCTCCTAAAGAGCTTTTAAACTTGTCTCGCTAGAGTCGGGAGCAACTGCACAGCTACAATAGATTAGAAAAAGGCAGCGGGCAGGGTCAGAAGATTAATTAATCGGTAACAATAAAGTCTTTCTGCCTACCTGCGGTGCAGTTGTCCTTGCTGCCGCAGGCGGTTAAAACAAACAAGAGCGCTCTCGAGGACAGAGCGCTCTGAAAGAGAAATTATGCTTGGTAATTGTAAGTGAGCGAAACTAGTTGGTCAGAGAAGGAAAAAATAATAGCCAAAGAGGCTTTACAAAAAGCTTACGAGCTAGAAATTGAAAATTTGATAGCGGAGATTCGCTCCCAAGCTGGGGCGATCGTTAAGATAGAAGATGTTTGGCTGCTGCACGATTTTTTGAGTGCTAAGAGACACGAGATAGATGGCAAGTACGATCATCGAGATTCAATGCTCTTCTTTGTTTTGTCCAGATTACTCAAAGAGAGATTAGTGCAAATTGAGGATCTTGAGGGTCTAGATAAAGATAAACTGGTTAAAATAGCGGTCCTAACTCGTATGTAGGTAAATTTACACCTAAATAGGGATTAGTATCGATTTTTACTATCAACCTAGTGCTGCCCGGAGGAATTTAATGTCAGAAGAACAACAGCAGCCAACACCAATCGAGCCAAAAGTTCCAGCAAATAGCGAGGAATTAGAGACAGAGTGGGAACAAAGCACCGAGACTGAGTCAACTTCAACAGACTTTGGGGCGGCGATCGCCTCAGACGAGATATTGGAACCAGAGTTCCAAGAGACTTGGTGGGAAAAAGTGTTAGATAAAATCCGCTCTATTTTGCCCCAATCTTGGAATGAAAAACTATCCGATTTAGCTTTGACTAGTATTCTTGCAGGAATTGTATTCTTACTAATTCTGATACCTGTATTCTTGTCACCTCAAAAGCCAAAGGAACAAATAGCAAAAACGCCCTCATCTGAAGTTAAAAAACAACCAGAAGCAAAAGCCCCCCCAGCCAAACCAAAACCAACTCCAGAGCAAAATTATATTGCAGCAATTAAAGATGGAGTAGGTGAAATTATTAGTCAGTATAAAGACGAGCTAATTGTCACCATTAAACCGAATTACCTGGCTAGTAGTTTAATTATAGAATTAGACGATGATTGGTACAAATTAAGCCCGTCTCGTCAGGACGAAATAGCTAATACCATGCTGAGCAATTCGGAAAAAATAGATTTTCGCAAGTTAGAAATTACTGATTCAGAAGGCACTTTGTTAGCCCGCAGTCCCGTAGTAGGAAAAGATATAGTAATTTTGCAACGGCAGAAATGATTGAAGAAGGCAGGATGCAGAGGGCAGAAGAAACACCATTCTGACAAAACCATAAGCGTTCTGCCTTTCTTGTCGATAAGTAGGTAGGCATAAATAAATATAAAACCCAAATGAGAAGTTAAGTGTTAGTTAATTGTTAATTGTTGATTGCTCATTGCTCATTGCTGTTTGTTATTGTCCCCCTTGTCTCCCCACACCCCTCTCTCAACAATTTTCTAATTAATTTGACCGACCTACTTAAATATTCTCTCAGCCGCTTCTCATCTACCACTCACATCTATTTCACTTAGTCAGATCACACTGAAAATATGAAGCGGTAGTAGATGTCATGAATAGGAGCGCTAAAATCGTTGTCGGGAGTATTTCTGTCGCAGCAATATGCTTAACTGCAATGGTGGTCGAAGCTGGTGGGTGGGATAACTTTAAGCTGCGATATTTTCATATTACAAGTTATTTACACAACCAAGACAAAGAACTCCAAGACGTTCGCAAACAAAATATCAACCCTGCTAAATACAGCCGCATTAACTTAAAAGACCTTCTCAATGGTGGACCCCCAAAAGATGGTATTCCTAGTATAGATAATCCTAAATTTGATACTGCTCAAACTACACTTTTCGATAAAGATGAATTAGTAATTGGTGTTGTAGTTAATGGTGAAGCAAAAGCTTATCCTTTTGGGATTATGAATTGGCACGAAATAGTAAACGACACTATTGGCGGGGTTAACCTTACTGTTTCCTACTGTCCTTTATGCGATACAATTGTTGCTTTTGAGCGGAATAATACAACTTTTGGGGTTTCAGGAAAACTGTATCAAAGTTGTTTAGTAATGTACGATCGCGCTGACGACACTCTCTATTCTCAACCCTGGAGTATG
Organism: Prochloraceae cyanobacterium; assembly: GCA_051439565.1. GTDB lineage: Bacteria > Cyanobacteriota > Cyanobacteriia > Cyanobacteriales > JBFRWL01 > JBFRWL01. The sequence continues at coordinate 1,920 of JBFRWL010000037.1, read as the reverse complement.
GGTGTTATCGGTGTCAAAGTCGATCGCGAACTTAGTAGAATACCAGCTATAAAAACTACCCTTGGTGCCTGGTTAAAAGAATATCCTGATAGTAAAATTCTCTCTACTAATACCGGTTATACGCGCAATTATCAACGCTATCCCTATGGCACTTACTATACTGATGATCGTATTATTTTTCCAGTTCGTAATCAAAGTAAACTCACTCTACATCCCAAAGCAATAGTAAGTTATATTTGGGAAGCAGATAAAGGTACTCCTAACAACCGTTTCTCCGGTGCTAGTCATCAATTTTATCATGCAGAATTAGAAAAAATTGGCGAAAAAGTAGTGGAATTTAATAGGAGAAAAATCAGGGCGCGTTGGGACAATAATTTAGCCACTGTTGTTGTTGAAGAAATGGATGGAACGCAGATACCCAGTTCTACAGCTTTTGCCTTTGTTTATCCGACATATTTTAGCAAATAAATGTAACTAGGTGGGCATAAATAAATATAAAACCGAAATGGGGATTTCTCTTCTGACTTCTGACCTCCCTCACCCTCTCTCCCCCTCACCCTCTCTAATTTCTTGCATCTTTTTTTGATACTTCCAAGCAATAGATGTAGATAACTCAGACATTTCTCTGGCTTTTTGTTCGGTAACTTTAGCGATTGCTAAAATTTCTTCTAGTTCGGCTATTTGCTGTTGATTCAATTCTGTTTGTGTCATTGCCAATTGTCTAAACGAGTTGTCGTTATATGTACATTATTTTTAACTTCTAATACCTGTGCCAGTAAAGTTTGCAATTCTTCCTCTACCTCCTGAATTAACTCAACAGGTACGTCCTTGGGAGCAAAAGTCTTTACCGTAGCCTCTATCTGGATTCTAGATATTTTTAAAAAAAATAAAATCGTGTTGAAATAAGCAAAATACTGCGCCAGGATAGCGTTGTCAAGAAAACGGGATAATAATTTTTTGGCTAGATTGACCCCGTTAACTGCTTCTCGTTCAGTCTGGTTAAGTTCTCCATTAAGTTGCTCGACAATAGAGATAATTTCTGAGGATAGAGACATCAATCTTGACGCTAAAAGTAAGATATTGCTCGAACCATATCAGCATATCATTGCCGCAACAAAAAACCTAATCCTTTCTCATATCCAAAATTGAATGACTCCGTAGAATTACGGTTGAATTCATCTATTCAATCAAATTTCCGGGGGATTGCTGATGAATTCAATGTCAAGTGCTCTTATGCTCGTGGCTAGTAAGAAGAAAGAATTATTATTTTACAAATTATGATTAACTCTTTTAATGGTATGGCAGAACGCTTCCGCCAGGATTTAAATGCTCCTGGTTTCATTGAGTTAGCGGGTTGCTATGATGTTCTGAGTGCGATGTTCTTGGCACAGAGCGGTTTTGAAGCAGTCTTCCTTAGTGGTTACGGGGTGGCTGCCAGTTTTCTGGGCAATCCAGACATCGGCTTGACCAGTCTTGTCGAAACAAGTACGATCGCCAAAAACGTGAGCAGTGCTGTGAAAGTGCCGGTGATTGTTGATGCTGATAATGGTTACGGCAACGAGGATAATGTCAAGCGCACAGTACTCGAACTAGAATCGGCGGGTGCAGCCGCTTTAGTACTTGAGGATCAGATTCTTCCCAAGCGTTGCGGTCATAGTGGGGGAAAACAAATTTTGCCTTTGGCTAGCTATATGCGAAAATTAGAAACAGCGCTTAAGGTACGTCAGACATCACTTTGTATCGTTGCTCGCACTGATGCCATGGAAGTGACAGAGGGAATCGAGAGAGCGAAAGCTTTCCATGCTGCAGGAGCAGATATCTTACTTATCGATGGGTTAAAGTCCCTTGATGACATGAGGCGAGTTGCGGATGAAGTTCCTGGACATAAGCAAGTGAACCTCATTTACGGTGGTCTAACCC